>NZ_JBYCKY010000022.1:0-6423 GCF_057473605.1 Mycobacterium sp. TH-M82
GTTCAGCGGAGTCCGCGGCGGCCTTGGCGACAGCCAGTGAAACACCCACGATCGCGTTGGCGCCCAGCCGGGACTTGTCCGGGGTGCCGTCGAGATCCACCAGCGCCTGGTCAACCAGCCGCTGGTCGTCGGCGTTGAGCCCGATCACCGCCGGCGCGATCTCGTCGAGCACGGCCTGCACGGCCTTCTTCACGCCTTTGCCACCGTAGCGTTCGCCACCGTCGCGCAACTCGACGGCCTCGTGCTCACCGGTCGAAGCGCCCGACGGCACCGCAGCCCGGGCGAATGTCCCGTCGATCAGCGCAACTTCGACCTCGACGGTGGGGTTGCCACGGGAGTCGAGGATCTCGCGAGCACCGACCTGCTCAATGATGGGCACTGGTGTTCTCCTTGCGCTTGTGACCGGGGCTACCGGAGTGGTTCGGCCTGCCTTGGAAGAGGGTAGCCGCGGGTGGGTGTGATCAGCCTATTGGATGCGCTGTCACAGCGGATGACCTGCCGCGTAGACAGTGGCCCAATCCCGAACGGTGCGTGCATATATCTCCGATTGGTTGTAGGCCAGCAGCGCGGTCATCCAGCCCTTTGGTGTGGCGAGATCCTTTCCACGCCAACATAGGTAGCCAGCCGCCGACAGTGCGGCGTCGTCGATGTTGTCCGGGCTGATGATGCCGTCGTTGTTGGCGTCGACCCCGTACAACCGCCACGTCTCGGGGATGAACTGCATCGGCCCCATCGCGCGGACCACACCGTCGTCGGACACGCCGACCTGGTCGCTCTCGACGATGCGCAGCGTCCCGCCGGAACCGTCCAGGCGTACGCCCCGAATCGGGGGGTGCACGTCACCGTTGCGGTTCACCGTGGCGTGGTTGTACCTGCCATGGTGGCTTTCGATCTGGCCGATTCCGGCCAGCGTGGTCCACGACAGGTGGCAGTTGGGGTTCTCCACCTCGGCCACCCGGGCGGCGTAGGCATAGGCCTCCAGCGCGGTGACCGGGATGTGCAGCGCCCGGGAGCGCTTGGCGGCCCAGTTGAACAGCTGGTCGGCGGGCCGCCCCTTGGCCTGGTGGGTGTCCACCGGGGGCACCGGATCGCCGGCCGGCGGTGGCACGCCCTCGGGAATGGGGTTGCCGAGGTGCCAGGTGCAGCTGGACGCCAACAGCAGCGCCGCCGCAGCCACGACCGCGGCCACCCGCAGCCAACGCACCGCCGACACCGCACTCCCCTAGATCACTTGGTCTGTGACCATCGTCCCACGGACGTGGGACCGCCGATTTGTTCCGCATTCAGCTGGATCAGCGAAACCCGGCTTTACCAGCGGTGATGGCGTCAGTTCCGGTGCTGTGGGCGCTGGGAGGTGCTGGTGTGGTGCTGCAGTTACCCGGTCAGGTCGTCGCGTGCCGGGTCGTCCAGCAGCGCGGCGCGCGCGCGGGCGACGCGGGACCGGATCGTGCCCACCGGGCAGTCGCACACCGCCGCGGCGTCGCGGTAGGACAGCCCCAACAGCTGGGTCAGCAGCAGCGCTTCCCGCTGGTCGACGGAGAGGCCAGCGATCATCGTGGTCACTTCGACCAGGTCTTCGAAACCCCCGTCGGGGCGATCGCGGTTGAGCACCTGCTCCGGATCGGCGTCGTTCGCGGTGCGTGGCCGGGACCGCAGATAGCGGATGTGGTCGGCGACAACCCTGCGTGCGATGGCCAGCAACCAGGTCCGGGCGCTGGAACGCCCGGAGAACCGGGCGATCGCACCGATCGCCCGCAGGAAGGTTTCCTGGGTCAGGTCGTCGGCGCTGGCACCGTCGCAGAGGTAGGCCACGAACCGCCACACGTCGTGCTGAGTGGCCTTGATGAACGCCTCCAGCGCGGCGGCGTTGCCGCTGGCGGCCGCCAGGGCCAGCGCGGTAACGGCCTGGTCGTCCCTGCCCCGGTCAGCACCCGCCACGATCGTCCACCTTAAACGAGGCGTGGCATCGCTGACCGGGCGCAGATGGGTGCGCCGCCGCCCGCGATCGGCACCCGCCGGGAAGGCGGTGCTGTCGGTCTGGCCATCGACCACCGTGTCGACCGGACCCGATTTCGGCGCTCCGGCACGCTCACGTGCCACCAGCACCGCGAACACCAGGCCCACCAGCACCGGCGCGTGGCTGATGATCCGCGCGGTGGTCACCTGGCCGGTGTAGGCGTCCGCGGCCACATATGCCAGCAGCGCCAGTGCAAACACACCCATGATCGCCACCACACCGGCCGCGGCAGCGGTCCAGATGCCGGCGGCGATCATCGCCCCGCCCAGCGCCAGCAACCATGCGGTGGATTCGTGCAGCAGATGGGCGCCGGTAGCTGCCCCGTGTCCGTGAGCGGACACCATCCCGAAATCGACGCCGGCGATCTGCGCCAGCGCCACGACCACCTGGAACACACCGACGACGATCAACGCCGCCCGGAAGACCACGGCGCCCGCCGGCCGGCCGTGCGTCCCGGGTGCCCCCACGGTTGGCGCGGTTCCGGCTGCGGCGAGGATCTGCGCGGCCAGGTCGGGCCCGCAGGCGACCTCGGCCGACGACAGCCGGCGCGCCTGCGCGGCCGCACCCACCAGCCAGCTGCGGCAGCTGCGGCAGGATTCCAGATGCACATCCAGCTGCTGGGTGGGAACGTAGCTCGGCTCACCATCGAGCACCGCGGAGAGGGCTTCCCGGACAATCTCGCACCGCATTGCCACATCCTCGCCCATCTGACGCCGGTGCACAAAAGCTTTTTGGTGACGCAACCGAAAGGCGGGCCCGAACGGGCGGGAACTTTTCCTCCGCAGCCACGACTAACTGGTCGTGCGATCCGATGGACACCGGGCGGGGCTCGCGGCGCGACCCGATGTTGCGGCCCGATGACCGCGCCGATCTGGATGGCAAATCCGCCGGAAGTGTATTCGGCGCTGCTCTCCAGCGGTCCGGGGCCTGGGTCGTTGCTGGCGGTCGCCGGAGCCTGGAACTCATTAGCCGCCGAGTACGCTTCGGCTGCTGCGGAGCTGGGCGCGGTGTTGGCCGCGGTGCAGGCCGGGGTGTGGGAGGGGCCCAGTTCGGAGTCGTATGTGGCCGCACATGCGCCGTATCTGGCGTGGTTGATGCAGGCCGGCACCGACAGCGCAGCAGCGGCCGCCCAGCACGAGACCGCGGCCGCGGCTTTCACCGCCGCGTTGGCGGCGATGCCGACGCTGGCCGAGTTGACCGCTAACCATGCATTGCACGCGGTGTTGGTGGCGACGAACTTCTTTGGCATCAATACCATCCCGATCGCGCTCAACGAAGCTGACTATGTGCGGATGTGGATTCAGGCCGCCACCACAATGAGCACCTATCAGGCGGTTTCTAGCACCGCGGTGGCAGCAACGCCGCAAACTGCGCACGCGCCACCGATCCAGAAAACCGCTGACGCCGCAGGCGGTCCGAGCACTGCGCAGGCAACATCAGCGGCCAGCACAAACTCCGGGTGGCAACACCAGCTGGCGAATCTGCTGTTCGACTACACGCAGCATTTCGCTATGCCGATCGAAGAAAAATACATCTACCCCAACGGATGGCCGTTCAACCCACTCCCATTCACCGGAGCGATCGAGGCCTTCCTCGAGCAGATTCCAGGGATGTCGCAAACCCTTGCAACAGCATTGGCCTGGACGACCTTTCACACCCTGATGTTTTCCTGGCCGCTGGTGCAGGCGGCTCCGGTCCTGGTGCCGGCGCTGACCGCCACCGGCGGCGCGGCCGGCGGCTTAGCGGGGCTCGCCGGCCTGGCCGGCCTGGCGGGGCCGCTCACGGGCACCGAAACCGTTCCGGCCATAGCCGTTCCCACGGTGCCGGCCGGTACGCCCACATCGACAGCCGCGACCGTTGTGACCACCGCGGTCTCGGCGCCGGCGACGGCTCCCGCCGCCGCGCCCGCGCCTGCAATCGCGCAAGCTGTGACGCCCGCGGGGGGCGTCCCACCACCGCCGCCCGCAAGCCTGGGCGACTTTCCCTACCTGGCGGGTGGCTGGAGTCAGCGTTCGGCGGCCAGCTCCCAAGCCAAAATTCACCAACCGAAATCCGACGCCGCATCGGGACCGGCGCCCGCGTCGGCCGGGGCGGCCGCGCGGGAGCAAGAGCGGGCGCGGCGCCGCCGGCGCGCGAGGCTGCGGGGGTGCGGCGATGAGTTTATGGAGATGAACATCGAAGTCGACCCGCAGTGGGGCGAGCCACCCCCCGATCAACCAGTCGCATCGACGGCGGCCTCCGATCAAGGCGCCGGTACGTTGGGTTTTACCGGAACCAAACGCAAAGATGCCGCAACACCGGCGGCGGGGTTGACCACGCTGGCCGGTGATGAGTTCGGCGCGGGCCCAAAGATACCGATGCTGCCCGGCAGCTGGGCCGAAGAACCGGACCAGCAGGCCTATTCGGCTGCCGCTTCGTCGGCCGGGAGTGGCTCCGGCGCAGGCGGCCAGTAGGCACGCCACTCCTCCTCGCTGACCACGCCCAACGGGGCGACGTCGAGTTCCTCCGGAACGTCGACTCCGCGGCGCTCGGCGGCGATGGCTTTCTCGGTGCCCCGCACAGTGTCCATGAACTCTAAAACCACGGTACGCAAGCCGTTTTCGGCATCGCCATCGGCGACGACATTGATCGTCGTCATCGCCGCGGGGATCAGGTCCGATGGCAGCCCCGC
Organism: Mycobacterium sp. TH-M82; assembly: GCF_057473605.1. NCBI lineage: Bacteria > Bacillati > Actinomycetota > Actinomycetes > Mycobacteriales > Mycobacteriaceae > Mycobacterium > Mycobacterium sp. TH-M82. The sequence goes on from NZ_JBYCKY010000022.1 coordinate 4,689, forward strand.
GTTGCTGGCCCGGTGAAACACCTTCTGCGCCAGCGCCAGGGCGGGTTGAGCGGTCGGTACGTCGTCCATGATCGATTGGCGCGGCTGTCCTTTCCTTGCTCTTTTCTCCGACGCTTTGTGTTCTTCCCACTGGGCCAGCTGATCTTCGAGTGAAATCTCATCGCCGGCAAGCACCGCCGGCACCCGGTTGGCGAGCTTGTGCAGCAGCGTGTCGGCGACGTCATCGATGGTGAACGGGTGTGCCGGGGCGTCCTCGGCGATGCGGGCGTGAAACAGGACCTGCAACAACACATCGCCGAGTTCTTCCCGCAGTTCGTCGGCGTTGCCACTGCGGACCGCGTCGAACAGCTCGTAGGTCTCCTCCAGCAGGAACCGGCGCAGCGAGTCATGGGTCTGTTCGCGTTCCCAGGGCCCGGCGGTGCGCAACTTGTCCATCATCGCGACGGCATCGACCAGCCGCTCACCGGCTGCTGCATCGGGCGCGGAGATCAGCCGGTCGCCCGCTGCGAGTCGCGCGACGACGGCGGGATGGTCGGGATCGGACGACAACAGCACCGGGGCGCCCACCCCGGAATGCGCCGGCCGCGCGTCCGGCAGCGACCATGGCACCGCGATCGGCATCTCCTCGGTGTAGGCCACCTCACCGGCGAGCAGTTCAACGGCTTCGACCGGCACTAGCGACGGCCGGCGTGGGTCAACCAGAACGACAGTCATCGCGCGCTCACCAATCCGGTGATGTCGACTTCGCGGTGCGGTTTTCCATCCAGTGCGGCCAGTAGGCCGGCGACCATCTGCACCAGGTCCAGGTCGCGGATGCGGGGGGCGCCCACACCGTTTCCGGCGCGCGGAATCGGGACCTGGACGGTGGCCGTGGTGGCCCGATAGCGCGCGCCCGGGTAGAGCCGCGCCAGGCGTAGCTGCGCGGAGTCCGGCAGCGTCAGCGGCGCGAGCCGCAGCGTCGTGGCCGACGGCGCCGCCACTTCGGTGATGCCGACCGCGCGGCACCGCAGCCGCAGCCGGGCCACCGCCACCAGGCGACCGGCCGGTTGCGGCAGCGGCCCGTAGCGATCGGTCAGCTCTTCGACAACGGCGCCGACGGTGTCGTCGTCCGCCGCGGCGGCCAGCCGCCGGTAGGCCTCCAACCGCAGCCGGTCGCTGCTGATGTAGTCCGGCGGCAGGTGGGCGTCCACCGGCAGGTCGATCCGCACATCCGCGGGTTCGCCGGGACCGGTCACGGTCTGCCCGTCGGCCGCCGCTCGGTAGGCTTCGACAGCCTCGCCCACCAGCCGCACATACAGGTCGAATCCCACCCCGGCGACGTGGCCGGACTGTTCGACACCCAGCACGTTGCCCGCACCGCGAATCTCCAGATCCTTCATCGCCACCGCCATCCCGGCGCCCAGTTCGTTGTTCTGCGCGATGGTCGCGAGCCGGCCGTAGGCGGTTTCGGTCAACGGCGAGTCCCGCGGGTACAGAAAGTAGGCGTACCCGCGTTCGCGGCTACGGCCGACCCGGCCCCGCAGTTGGTGCAGCTGGGCCAGGCCGAAGGTGTCGGCGCGTTCGACGATCAGCGTGTTGGCGTTGGAGATGTCCAGGCCGGTCTCGACGATCGTGGTGCACACCAGGATGTCGTATTGACGGTTCCAGAATCCCTGCACGGTGGTTTCCAGCAGTTCTTCGGGCATCTGGCCGTGCGCGACGGCGACCCGGGCCTCGGGCACCAGGTTGCGCACCC
>NZ_JBYCKY010000023.1:0-10263 GCF_057473605.1 Mycobacterium sp. TH-M82
CACAGCCCAAGGAAGCGTCGGCGTCGACAGGCGACCCGAACCCATTTTCACGCCTACGAGGCGTCACCGACAGGGACAGGGGGCTGACTACCAATGGCAGCCAGCACCATTGCACCATTCGGCCACGGCTCGATCGAGAACATCGCCAGGATCATCGGAGAGCTGTACACCGGCCCCGAACTCACGCGGATCCTCGCCTCGGTGGGGATGCCGGACCCGCTCGGCGAAGGCCAGACGAAGTGGAAGCGCCTTGCCGCGAGCATGCAGGAGAAGCAGTACTCGCAGGGAGACGGCCGGCCCGTCCTGGCCGTAATTATCGCAGCGATGAAGCCTGAGATGGTCTGGGACCGCCAGGCCAAGGCTGTTGTGGCCCGTGACGAGCTGACCCAGGTGCTGTCACTGTCGGGCTATCGCTTGCGCGCCAACGGGACCATCGGCCCCGCCGAGAAGGCAGCCACCGCCTCGGAGGCGTCTGCTCGGAGCGAGCGGTTACGTAAGTTGTTGGAAGAGCGCCGCGCACACCCGGAGGTCATACGCCATTGCCGGGAGGAGCTGTTGCGTAAGGACCACTACGAAGCCGTTTTCGAGGCGGTCAAGGGCCTCGGTGCCCGCCTGCGGGAGAAGTCCGGACTCGATGAGGACGGGCGACCGTTAGTGCAGGCGGCACTGGGAGGCAAGTCGCCCCGGGTGCTGTTGACCGCATGCGCGACGGTCACCGAACGCAACGAGCAGCAAGGCGTCGCGCTCCTGGCTGAAGGAATCTTCGCCGCGTTTCGGAACCCGGCCGCTCACGAACCACGGCTGGTCTGGGAGGTGTCCGAGCAGGACGCGCTCGACGTGCTGGGAACCCTCTCGATGATCCACCGTCGCTTGGACGCGGCACGTACCAACGCGGCGCGCTGACGCCCACGCCGGTGACGCTCAGCCGGTTGGAGCGTCCAACATGAGCGGGGCGACGGCGTCCTGAGTAACGGCCTGCAATCCCTCGCGGGTGCTGTGCACCCGGCTGTTGACTACGACTGTCCTGCGCTCGCGTGCCCACTGCCACGCCTCGTCCAGTACCGGGGGGGACACGTTGACGGAAACGCTGGTGGTCCGGCCGTTGCGGGCGATCTCCACCGTCACCCTCCCAGTGTCGGCGTCATGGTCACGGTGCACACCTTGGATCGGTCCGACGAACTGCTCCGCCACGCGCGGCGTGGTCCGCGATTTCAGACGTCTGGCCACGTTCCCGATGCGCTCACTGGCCGTGGCAGGCACCGACACCGCAGTGAGACCCTTCGGGACAGGTCCACCCAACGGTGTCCACTCGAAGGCCGCGCTGAACTCTGTGACGGAGTCTGCGGTGAGCACCCGGTGCAGGGCGGCCACGAACTGGTGGCTGACGCCTGAACGGATCAGGTCCGGGTCGACGCTGGCACGGGGCTCACGCTCCGGTTGAACGACCTCCCTGTCCAACGTCGCGAGCGCCTCGGCGAAGGTGCGCATGACACGCCGCTCGGGAGGCTCCGGCGCGGTGGTGATGCCTATGTCCGGCAGGGTCGGCGGCTCCTGCTTCTTGGCGGGCGTCGGCTCGCTGAGCGGCAGCACGATCGGGATGATGAAGGATCCCTTGCGCGTGTGAGCCATCCGTGCGGAGGCGATCAGCTCGTCGCCGGTCTTGCTGTAGTTGCGGATCAGGGCACGCTGTCCCAGCGCGGTCGTCGCCGAGGACCTCAACATCGTCCAGCTCGACTGCACGAGGGTGACACCCGCGGCGTAGGGGATTGTGTCGCGGATGACGAGGTCCTTGGCCGCACGCAGATTGGCGATGTCTACCGCTTCGCCGCCGAGCCGCGCTGCCACATCGGCGGCGGTTGCACCTTCGAGCATCCCGACGCGCTCCGCGATCACTTGCCAGTCGATGCCGCCCTCGACCAACTCGTTCGGTACCGGCAACAGGTGCTGTGACGTCGGGTGGCGCCAAAGGCCCCCGACCTCGCCGACCTCATCGGGTGGTAGCCAGCCAGTCGCGGCGAGGTAGCGGACGACACGGTCATGCACTGTTGAGGTCACGCGCTCGCCGCCTTTCCCCACTCACTCGGCTGGTCGAACTCGCCGGCCCACGTTGCGAAGGTCTCGGCGGTGAGCCGATTCTGCGCTGGCAGTCTGACACTCTTGCCCCTCACCGAGTTCACCCGGGCCCACAGCGCTCGCGCGTGGACAACGGTGTGCCGGTCAGGGTGCTCAATCCACTCGGTCGGCGTCGACTTCTCCAGGCGGACGTACACCAGGAACACCGGAACCTGAGCTGCGGACCACTTCGTTTTCCAGGCTTCGGTCACCGGCACGGTGAGGCTGCCGTCCTTGTTCGTTGCCTTCGTGCCGGTCTTGATCTGGACCCGGACACCGCCAGCAATGAACTCCAGCGTCATGTCGACCGCCAGGTGGTCCTCGCCGCTGGATGTCTCGGCATGCGCGACGCCTGCCTGCGCCAGGAGGGACCGCAAGTACATGACGCCGAGACGACCAATCTGGTCCGCCGACTTGATGGACTGTGTCCCCGCCACCGCGTCAGGCTAGGTCGACACCGTGACGCGCGGATGTTGCCGGCATTGTTTGTGCTGGATCTGTGATCTTCTGGCCGCCTACCGGCTGGGCGGCAGTCTATCCACCGGCTGTGTCATGCCTGTGTGCGAAGCTGCGTGCACATCCGGTTGTGAGGGGGCGTGACAGTGGACGGTGCGGGGCTCGGCGGTTCGGTCGAGGCGGAGGTCTGGGAGCTACTGGCCGACAACGAGGCGGTTGCTGACGAGACCGTCTACCTCGTCGCCGCGGCGATGCGGGGAGACGACGAGTTCGCCGATCAACTCGGTGGGGACGCCCCGCCACCGGAGCAGCCGAAGATCGAGACGACTGGCGCTCCGCCGCCGCTGCGCGCCTTCCTCCGTTCCATCACGGTGTCGGGGTTTCGCGGCATAGGCGGGCGCGCCACCTTAGAGGTGAATCCCTACCGCGGGATCACGGTGATTAGCGGCCGCAACGGATCCGGCAAATCCAGCTTCGCCGAGGCGCTGGAGTACGCGCTCACCGGCACCAGCTACCGCTGGGAGGCCAAGAAGGGTCAGCACTGGCAGGCGTCGTGGCGGAATCTGCACGCCGGCGAACCGGCATCGATCAAGGTCGACTTCGCGATGGAACCCGACGACGACCGCGCCGGGACCGTCGCCACCGTCGGTGTGGACTGGCCGCCGGGCGGCAAGCTGAACGCGGCCGAACGCTGGTCGCAGATCAAGGGACAGAAGCGGGAGACCGTTGCCGCACTCGGCTGGGATCAGGCGCTCAAGACTCACCGGCCGCTGATGTCGTACGACGAACTCGGCGGGGTCTTCGAGGAAGGGCAAGCCGCGTTGTACGACGCGCTCGACACGCTGCTCGGGCTCGACGACGCCGCCGCGGCCGAGGGCCGACTAAAGGAAGCCGAGAAGCATCTCGGTGGGGCGCGCAAGATGGCGAACGAAGCCCGTACCCGCTTGCGCAACTCCCTGAGCGAGGCCGCCGACACTCGCGCGGAACAGGTGAAGAAGCTCACCGCGCGCGTGCCCTACGACCTCGACGCGATCAAGGCGACAACGCTGGGCACGGCGACCGACCAGGCCGCCATCATCGCGAAGCTGCGGCGGATCGCGGCGCTCGAGATCCCGCAGCCGGCCAAGGCCACAGAGGTCGCCGAGGAGCTGCGCGCGGCCATCGACGCGCACGCGGCCGAGGCGGACTCCGCGGTGAAGGCCCTGATCTCACGGTCGGCATTGCTGCGCGACGCGCTGCACCTGCATGCCGACACCGGCGACGGGGCCTGCCCCGTGTGCGAGACCGGGACCCTCGACGGCGCCTGGCGCACCGCGGCCGAGGAACGCCTGAGGGTCGCCGAAGCGAGCACCGCTAAGCACCAGGGCCTAGCGCAGCGACTGAAGCAGGCCCGCTCGGCGGCCGACGACTTCTTCGGAGAGGTCGCCGATGTTGCCGCGGTCGAGGGAGTCGACCTGGCCGCGCTCGCGCCGTTCGACGCGGCGCTGAAGAGCGCGCGCACGGCACCGGACTCCCTGGCCGACCGGCCCGGCCACGTCGAGCTGGCCGCGTTGGAACTCGACGAGGCGGCGGCGGCGCTGCGCAAAGAAGCCGCGGAGCGCGCGGACAGTCTGGAGGACGCGTGGGCGCCCATCGCTGGTGCGATCGTCTCCTGGGTCGAGCTGGAGGCCGCGGCGCGAAAGGACGACGCCAGCCTCGAGCAGGTCAAGCGGGCGTTGAAGTGTTTGCGCGCAGCCGCCGACACGCTGCGGGAGCGGCGCCTGGCACCGATGGTGGAACAGACCGGTGAGTTCTGGGAGCGAATGCGGCACGAGAGCAACGTCGACATCGGCAGCATCAGCCTGGAGGGAGTCGCCAACCGCCGCCACGTCGTCGTCGACGGCGCTGTGGACGGGGTGTCGACCGGAGCGCTGACGGTGATGAGCCAAGGCGAGCTGCACGCATTGGCGCTCGCCATGTTCATCCCGCGTGCCACCACGCCCGCGAGCCCATTCCGCTTCCTGGTGCTCGACGACCCGATCCAAGCGATGGACCCCGCCAAGATCGCGGGGTTCCTCGACGTGCTTGTCGAGCTCGGTAAGACCCGACAGGTGATCGTGTTCTCGCACGACGACCGGTTGCCGGCTGCGATCCGCGCACGATCGGTGCCGGCCCAGTTGCTCGACGTCACCCGCGAGCAGGGGTCGCTGGTCGTGGTAAAGGCGAACGACCTACCCGCAGACCGGTACGTCGCCGACGCCGAGGCCCTCATCCTCGACGACGACATCGACGACCTAATCAAGCGGAAGGCGGCACCAGGCCTGTTCCGGATGGCGATCGAAGCCGCCGCGCACCAGCGGTACTTCGGCGAACGCGCGAAGGCCGGCGTTCCGTACCACGAGACCGACATCGCGTGGGAGGAGGCGAAGACCACCCAGCGGAGGGTGGCGCTCACCGTTACCGGGGCCGCCGACGGGGACGTGTCCGGCTGGAAGTCGTATCGGACGCACAGGTTCCCGACACTGGCGATTTCCGCGTCGGGTACCCATCGCGGGGCCAATCTGGACCGCGGCACCATCCGCGATCTCCGCGACACCGTCCGCGACATCGTGGAGGGCCGGTGACCAGTGATGCCGAGGTCCTGCTCGCACGGGCCGACAAACTCCTCGACTCCCCGGACCGCACCGCGTTGGGCAACTCCGCCCGGTTGGCGGCGTTCCTCGCGCGGCGGGCCGTGGAGGATCTGATCGACGCCCGTTGCGCAGAGCTGACGGGAGTCCAGGTAGTTGTCGGGACCGCGAGGGCAAGACTGGCGGTGCTCAAGTCCCTCGACAAGACACCGGCGGGTCCGGCGCTCATCGACGCCTGGCACCAGTTGACCGGCTTCTGTCACCACCACGCGTACCAGCTGTCGCCGACGGTGCCGGAGGTGCGGGCGCAGTGTGCCGCGGTCGAGCGGGCCTGCCTCGGCGGAATGTCCGAATCGTCGCCAGGTTCCGCGCCTGGCGATACGGTCAGCCCGTGATCGCCGCGTTCAAACGTCCCAAGCTCACAAGCCAGCAAGTCGGGTCGGCTGGGGAGCATTTCGTCGCTGCCGAGATCCACCGGCGCGGTGGCTACGCCCTGACGTTCTCCGGGAACATGCACGACATCGACCTGCTGGCCAGCGACGCCGGCCACGGCCGCGTGATCAGCATCCAGGTCAAGACGAAGACGGCCGGCACGTGGCAGACGACCACCAAGAGAGCGGCGAAGGGGGTCGCTCCCGAACTTGAGACGAAGTTCTGGGTGCTCGTGGATCTCGCAAGGAGTACCCGGAGTTCTACGTGGTGCCAAAGTGGTGGATGGAGAACGATATTCACGAGGCACATAGCAACTACCTCGCGAAGTCCGGCGGGCATCGCGTCAAGAACGACGCCAGTACCCACCACGCCATCCCTGTAGCACCAATCGCCGCGTGGAAGGACAGGTGGGACGTGCTGGGTATCCTCCCTGCGAAGTAAGCGGGGACGCCTACTTCCGCCCTCGCTGGAACCGCCAGATCGCGTGGTCGAGGGCCGTCGCCGACATGTCGAGCTCCGCAGCCGCAGCGGTCACGATCCCCGCTGCGAACTTCGAGCCGACGTTGTGCCGCGGTACCCCCAGCGCGTCGGCCACGAAGCGGCAGATCATGCGGTCCGGCTTCACCCCTGCAACGCCGGCGAGCATCAGCACGTAGCGCCAAGTGATCCCGGAGCGCTGGCCCTTCACCGCGCACCAAGCCTTTCGGGCCCGATCCAGCTGGACCTCGTCGTCGTCGGCGGCTGCGCGCAGCGCCGCGGTGGTGTCGATTCCGTCGGCGGTGAGTACGCGGGCCGCTTCTCGGATCGCCTCCGCCTTCAAGATCCCGCCGCGGGTGGAGGTGCGGTTGCGGGTGCCGATCAGGCTGGCCCACGCGTCAGGTCCGTCCAACTCGTCGAAGGTGGCCAGCAGCTCCGCGGCGCCGTCGGTGGCGGGTTCCCCGCCGTGTTCGCGGCGATAGGCCCGGTAGCGGTCGAGCACGTTGCCCACGCTGGTGTAGTTGACGCCGGTGGACTGCACGCTGTCGATCACGCAGAGGGCGAGACCGTCCGGGTACCCGCCAGGCGCCTCGGCGCCGCGGAACTGTTCGCAGGCGGTGATGAGTGTGCTGAGTTGCTCGGCGGTGTGGAGCATGGGCGACAGTGTCGCACAAGCCACCGACGTGGGTGGGAACCTTTTCGGATTCGTGACGGTCGCTTCGGGGCCGGTGAGACCATCGCGAGATGGCGACGGACACGAAACGGCGGCGGCTGGACCTCATCGCCGAGCGGATCAGCACGTGCCGGCAGTGCCCGGCCATGAACGAGCCCGGCGTGACCGCTTCGGCACCGGGACGTGGGTCGGCGCACGCGCCCGTCGCCATCGTCGGGCAGAGCCTCTGCCGCAAGTGCATGGAGTCGGGGATCCCGTTCACCGGCGGCAGCGGTATCTACATCGACCGGGCGCTGGAACTCGCCGACCGGAAGAAGTCCGAGCTGTTCATCACGAATGTGGTGCACTGCCACCCCGAGGACGACAGGAAATCGCGTCCGTACGAGATCGAGAACTGCGTGAACTTCCTCCACGAGGAGCTGGACGTCGTGTCGCCGCGGCTGATCATCGGGCTGGGCGAAGACGCGGAGAAGGTGCTCACGGCTCGGTACCCCGTCGCGCGCCGCCTGGCGTGGCCGTTCACGAAGCCGCGGGCCGTCAAGCCGGACATGACGTACCTGCTGTTCCCGGAGCATCCCGGCTCGCTGCGGTTCAAGAAGACAGCCGACCGGGCGTACTACTCGCCGAGTCTCGCCCGCGCAATTACCTGGGGGTTCGGAGTCGGGTAGGCGCGATTCACGGCGGGCCTCACGCCCTCCCTCAGCGGGCTAAGACAGCAGCGGAAGCGCTGTGTCCATGATCGCCTTGCCGAACTCGGTCCCCGCTGCGACGGCCACCGACGTTGCCGCCTTCGTAGCCAACTCCTTCAACCGGCCCGGCTTCGGCTCCTCCGACTTCGACTCCGCGCGGATCTCCGTCACCAACTCCTCGGCGTCCGCACGGACCTTCTCATCGGTGACGTCGGGCAGCGCCCGCTCGATCGCCTCGGCGAGAGCCTTTGCCTGCTCGACCTTTTGCTGGACGTTCACGGTCTGCGTCGCGCCAGGACTATGGAACGCGACGGCGACGCCACTGCTGCCCTCGATGTGCAGGTACGGGCTATTCACCTCGGCCACGCCGGGCAGGTCACGCACGGACTTGCCTGACGCGGCGTACTTCTCGCCGTAGGTCGTCAGGTGCGGTCTGAGAATGGGTCCCTGCCAGGTGCCGTGGCCATCGACATAGCCTTCGTTCTTCAGCCACGCGACCGTGTCGTTCAACTCGTCGCGGGTGACCTCTGTGTCGGACCAGGCCGTCGCGGTCATGAAGTCCCCAGGCTCCGCCTGGGTGATGGTGCGTCCGTCGACGCGCAGCTCGTACAGCCATGCCAGCACGCCGTCCCTCAGATTCCAGAGACGCTCGGCCTTGTTCATCCGCTTCCTCCTCAGCTTGCGGTCGCAGTCAGCGTAAGCATGGGGGCCGACACGGCAGAGCGATCACTCGCCGGTGAGCGCCCGGCCGAACGCGATTCTGAAGTTCTTTAGCTGCCCGTACGACGGGAAGGGGCTGCGCGTCGTGCTGACGGGCAGGCCCGCGGTCGAAAGCGCGGGATACGCAACGTCGTACACGTCGGTCTTGATCAGGATGATGCGTTCGGGTTCGAGCTCCGCGATCCGAACCAGCACCGCCGGAAACTGCAGCCTCAACTGCAGCCTCAACTCCGGCCGACTGGCCCGGCTGTTCACGATGGGATCGGGTGAGGTCGATGAGGAAAACACCACGGTCGCGAGCTCTGCCAGCAGAGAGGCCTTGTTGGTCCGCGTTCGCTCGGCGTGTGGCAGGAGCACCTGCACGACCGCCCGGAACAGCCCGTCGTACTGCGCCACGTCCGGTAAGTAGAAGGAGCGGTCGTCGGCACCAGGTGGAGCTTGCGCGACAGGCAGCAGCCGGATCTTGTCGGGCTGGTATCGCGTGGCGGCCTCTGCCCGACGCTGCCTCACTTCAGCTGCGGTCATGCGCCGGCGCTGCCCACGCTCTCCCAGCGCGTCCACGTGCCAGTCGGGTACGTACGCAGCACCTCCCCGAGGTAGATGATCTCGAGGGTGCCCTCGTTCTCTTCGCCGCGCACCTGCCCTACGTCGAGGTAGCGGGTGCCGGCGACGTGCTCCACCTCGCCGGAGCGCAACCAAACCGTGACTGCACCCCGGTCGGACATCAGGCACTCGCGGTAATAGTGGGAGCGGCATTCCATCACCGACGTGGCCGTCGGCCCGGACGCTGCGTAGAACCGCTCAGCTGCTGTCACATCACTGCTGTTGTTTGTCATGTCGGCGACGCTACGGAGGAGGGGTGCACGAGCCTTGGGAACATCCCACCTGACCCACCGGCGTGGAGTTTGAGTTCGTACCCGCTTCGATCCCGGCTCTGGCCACCACGTTCTACCTACATAGACGCTGGTCATGCACTCGGTGGGATAGTTTGATTCGTCCGGTTCTTGTCCGATCTTCGGTGTGTGAATTTCGGTCGCGTGAAGTTGATCGAGGTTGGTCAGCCGGGTCGCCGGCTGTCTTCCGCCAGCAGCGGTAGCAGGATCTCGGCGACCTCGGTCATGTTGTGCCGTCTCACCAGCAGCTCCATGATCTGCTCCGGGGTCTGCGACGGATTCCCTCGGCGATTCGACATCTCCCGCAACGCGCGTACTCCCGCATGCGGGTGCGCTGACACCGTGTTGGCGGCGAACTGATGTGGGTGCACGGTCTCGATATCGGCCTCCACGAGCACGCGTGCTGTGCTGAATCCGGCCCGGCGATCGTCGGTGACGATGGCGTTGGCTTTACCGATGATCGCGGCGTGGGCGACGTGTCCGTCATCGGGATCGTTGAGCCCGTAGCTGTACTCCCGGTCTTTGGGGGCTTGCACCTCCGAGCCCGGAAACGCCTGCTTCAGCTGATCGAAGAGGTGCCGTCGGCGGCTGGCGCTATCGCTGATCCCGCGCTTGTCGTGCAGGCCGGCCAGTACGTAATCCAGCTCGAAGAGAATGCCAGATCCCCAGATGGGCGCGTACGCCTCCTCGGTGGCCAACTGCAGCAGGAAGTCACGCTGAAGGCTCGGCACCAGGGCACAGGTGTCGAGGACAGCGCGATACACATGGGCGAGTCTTTCAGACGCCGCGGACGGTCAACGCTTACGTTTCGCTTCGCCGAGCAACTCGGCGACCTCGTCGGCGTCGGCGTCCGCGAACTCCTCCGAGCTCTCGGTGATGAACCGGTTGCGCCGGGCGTGAAGCTCCTCGCGGTAGGCGAGGACATCGGCAAGCCGCAACTTGCGTCGGACCGCGCCGGGCACGTGTGCGTCTAACTCGCCGTCCTGGATAAGGCGAACCACCGTGGGGCGGCTGAGACCGAGGATCTCAGCGGCCTGCTGGGTGGAGATTTCCTGATCGCGGGTCAGGATGCTGATCGACTGGCCGTGACTAAGGGCGTGGGCGACACGCTTGAGAACGTCGTATAGCTGTTCGGTCAGCTCGACACGATCGTGTTCGCCTGCACCGGACAGGAAGAAGGCGGGCTCAGGAGAGGTCCCGTG
>NZ_JBYCKY010000024.1:0-7546 GCF_057473605.1 Mycobacterium sp. TH-M82
GGGTTTTTCAGTGTCGGGGTGGCGGGATTCGAACCCACGACCTCTTCGTCCCGAACGAAGCACGCTACCAAGCTGCGCCACACCCCGTGTGAAGCCACGACAGCGTATCGCACCGGCGCGGAAGGCGGCCATATGTGCTGTGCGTCGGAGCTTGATGGCGGCGACCCGCTGCGCCCGGCTCCGCCGCGCTTGCGATCGCCGCGGCCTTCGATGACCCAGATCACTTGCCCGCCAGACGATGAGATCGCCCACGGCGGGGCATGGATAGCTGCAAACCGCGACCACATTAGGCAGACTGGCTAACAACGAATTGTCACCGCCGCCAAGGGAGCCAGATCATGACGCTATTGGGCGCCGCTTTGTACTGCGGCTTCTTTGGTCTCGCGGCGTTGTGGCTGCTGGCCACCGGCCCGGATGCCGCGCCGGACACCGAAGAAGCTCAGCCCCAACGGCAGGAACGCTCGAATTCCACCAGCGCCGCGGCCGGCCCGGCCGGGTCGAGCCCCTGCTGGGCCACCCAGTCGTCGCAGAAGTAGGTGTCGATGTAGCGGTCACCGGAATCGGCGAGCAGGGTGACCACCGACCCGCTGCACCCGTCGGCCACCATCGCGGCGAGCAGCCCGAAGGCTCCCCACACGTTGGTGCCGGTCGACGCCCCCACCCGCCGGCCCAGCACCGCGCTGACGTGGCGGGTGGCGGCGATCGACGCGGCATCGGGCACCGAGACCATCCGGTCGACCACGTCCGGCAGAAACGACGGCTCCACCCGCGGCCGGCCGATGCCCTCGATGCGTGACGACCCGGCAACGACGGTGTCGAAGCGGCACTGCGCGTAGGCCGGGAAGAACGCCGAGTTCTCCGGGTCGACGACACACAGCCGGGTGGCGTGCCGGCGGTAGCGGATGTAGCGGCCGATCGTCGCGCTGGTGCCGCCGGTGCCGGCCCCGACCACGATCCACTCCGGGACCGGATGGGCCTCGTCGCGCATCTGCTCGTAGATCGACTCGGCGATGTTGTTGTTGCCGCGCCAGTCGGCGGCGCGTTCGGCGTTGGTGAACTGGTCCAGGTAGTGCCCGCCGGTCTCGGCGGCGATCCGCTCCGCCTCGGCATAGACGTCGCCGGCACGTTTGACGAAATGGCAGCGCCCGCCCTGCGCCTCGATCAGCGCCACTTTGGACGCGCTGGTCGAACTAGGCATCACCGCGACGAACGGCAGCCCCAGCAGCGCCGCGAAGTACGCCTCGGACACCGCGGTGGACCCCGATGACGCTTCGATCACCGTGGTGTCCTCGTCGATCCACCCGTTGCACAGGCCGTAGAGAAAAAGCGAGCGGGCCAGGCGGTGCTTGAGACTGCCGGTGATGTGGGTGGTCTCGTCTTTGAGGTACAGGGCCACATCCACATCCGAATCCCACGCCGACGGCAGCGGGTAGCGCAGCAGGTGAGTGTCGGCGCTGCGCCGGGCGTCGGCCTCGATCAGCCGGATCGCGTTGTCGGTCCAATGGCGCGGATGGTCGTGGGCCGCAACCCGGGCCGGCTGGGTCAACGGGCTGAAACGCCGGCCCGCGATGTGTCGAGTGTGATCCGTGAATCGTGGCCGCCGGTCGGGGCCGCGACCAGGGTCAGTAGGGTGGCCTCCGGGCGGCAACAGAGCCGCGCCGGCGCAAACGGCGAGGTGCCGATCCCCGCGGAGACGTGCAACCGCATCTGCGCACCCCACCGCGACGCGCCTTTGACCCGGGAGCGGTCCAGACCGCAGTTGGTACCCACCAGCGGACCGTAGAACGGCAGGCACACCTGCCCGCCATGGGTGTGACCGGCCATCACCAACTGGTAACCGTCGGCGGCGAAGCGGTCCAGCACCCGCGGCTCCGGTGAGTGGGTGAGCCCCAGCCGCAGGTCGGCGGCCGGGCTGGCGGGGCCGGCGATCGTCTCGTAGCGGTCCCGGCCGATGTGTGGGTCGTCGACGCCGGCCGCGGCGATCCGCAAGCCCGCCACCTCGACCTCGCGGCGGTTGTGGGTGAGGTCCAGCCAGCCCCGCTCGGCAAACGCCGCCCGTAGGTCCTGCCAGGGCAGCGGCGCACCGTAGACACGGTGCGCCGGATTGGTCACGTAGTGCGCCGGGTTCTTCAACCGCGGCCCGAAGTAGTCGTTGCTGCCGAAGACGAAGAGCCCCGGCACCGAGAGCAAGTCGCCCAGCGACTGCACGACCGTCGGCACCGCCCTCGGGTGCGCCAGGTTGTCACCGGTGTTGACGACCAGGTCAGGTTCCCAGCCCGCCAGTCTCCGCAGCCAGGCCTGCTTGTAACGCTGCTGGGGCCGCATGTGGATGTCGCTGATGTGTAGCACCCGCAGTGGTGACGATCCCGGGTTGAGAACCGGCATCGTCACCTCGCGCACCAGGAACGCGTTGCGCTCGACGATCGAGGCATACCCGATCGCGAGCGCGGCCGGCCCCAGTGCTGCGAGGGCCGACTTCGTCAGGGCGGATGGTAGGGATGGTGCTGCCATGCTGGCAGCCTACTGCCCCGGCGGACCGCGGCTACGGCGGTGGCGGTGGTGCCGGCGGAGGCAGCAGCGGAATCGTGATCGGTGGCAGGCCCGGTATCTCCACCACCGTCCAACCCAGCTGCTCCTGGGGCGGCACTCCTTCGGGCGGGGGCGGCGGTGGCGGCGGGATGCCGTTGCTGATCTGGATGGTGACGATGGAGCCCGGGATGGTCTGACCGGCCGGCGACGTGCCGACCACCGCACCATTGCGGGCAGTACTGTTGATCGCGCTGGGCTGATCGGCGACCTGGAAGCCGGCTTCGATCAGCCGCTGGCGGGCGGCGTTCATATCCAGGCCGGACACGCTGGGCACCTTCGAGTTGGGACCGCCGTCGACATAGCGTGGATCGGTCGGGGGTAGGGCCACCGGCCCGAAGCTCTCGGCGATCGGCTTCATCGCGGTGAACCAGGTGCGGGCCGGTTCGTTGCCGCCGAACAGGTCGCCGTCGCCGCAGTGGCGCAACGGGAAAGAGCACAGGTCCGACGGCGAGCTGGAATCGTCGTAGACGTAGTTCGCCGCCGCGTAATGGTTGGTGAAGCCGACGAAACCCGACGACCGGTGCGCTTCGGTGGTGCCGGTCTTGCCGGACATCGGTAGGCTCCAACCGGCCGCGCCCGCCGCGGGTGAGGCGGTGCCACCACCCAGTGCGTCCTTGCTCAGCGCGTTGGCCAGGGTATTGGCCAGGCCTTCGGGCACCACCTGATCGCAGGTTTCGGTGGTGACGGCCACTTCGTTGCCGTCGCGGTCAAACAGCTTGTCGATCGGGTTGGGGGGGCACCACATGCCCCCCGACGCGAGGGTGGCCGCGACATTCGACAGCTCCAGTGCGTTCACCTCGATCGGGCCCAGGGTGAACGACCCGAGGTTCTGTCGTTTGACGAATTCGGCCAGGCTCTCGGTGCTGTCCGGATCGTAGTCGCGGGCGGTTCCGGGGTCGGTGTAGGAGCGCAGCCCGAGTTTGACCGCCATGTCCACCGTGCGCGGCACGCCGACCTGCGAGATCAACTTCGCGAATGCGGTATTCGGTGAGGTGGCCAGGGCATCGGTCACGTTCATCGGCGACCGGTACGGGGCGACGTTCACCACGCACCAAGTCTCCTTCGGGCACCCCTTGGCCCCGCCGCTGCCCAGACCCTTGGCATCGAACCGGCCGGGCACCTCGAGTTGCGCACTGGTGCCCATACCCAACTCCAGTGCGGCGGCTGCGGTGAAGATCTTGAAGACGGACCCGGCGCCGTCGCCCACCAGTGAGAACGGCTGCGGCCGCATGGTCTCGCCGAGGTCGGTGTCCAGCCCGTAGCTGCGGTTGCTGGCCATCGCCAGCACCGGGTGGCTGTCCTTGCCGGGCCTGATCACACTCATCACGCTGGCGACACCCGGCACGGTGGGGCTTGCGAAGCTGTCGATCGCCTGCTTGACCGGGGCCTGTACGTCAGGGTCCAGCGTCGTGCGGATCAGGTAGCCGCCCCGGGCCACCTGCTCCTTGGTGATCCCGGCCCGCGAGAGGTATTCCTGCACGTAGTCGCAGAAAAAGGCCCGATCGCCCGCGGCTATGCAGCCGCGTGGCAGCTCGTTGGGTTGGGCCAGGATGCCGAGCGGCTCCGCCTTCGCGGCACGCAGTGCGTCGGCCTCCTTGGGCAGATTCTCGATCATGGTATCCAGCACCACGTTTCGCCGTGCCAGCGCACCCTCCGGGTTGGTGTAGGGATTCAGCGAGCTGGTCGACTGCACCAGACCGGCCAGCAACGCCGCCTGCTGCCAGTTCAGCTCTGAAGCATTCACCCCGAAGTAGGTCTGGGCCGCGTCCTGCACGCCGAAAGAGTTGTTGCCGAACGACACCAGATTAAGGTAGCGGGTCAGTATCTGCGATTTGTTGAACGTTTTGTCCAGGGTGAGCGCCATCCGGATTTCCCGCAGCTTGCGTGCCGGAGTGGTCTCGGTTGCGGCGCGTTTCTCGGCGTCGGTCTGGGCAAGCACCAGCAACTGGTAATTCTTCACATACTGCTGTTCGAGGGTGGAACCACCACGGGTGTCGATGTCGCCGGACGCGTAGCCGGCCAGGCCGGCCAACGTGCCCTTCCAGTCCACACCGTTGTGCTCAGCAAACCGTTTGTCCTCGATGGAGACGATCGCCAACTTCATCGTGTCGGCAATTTTGTCGCTGGGCACCTCGAACCGTCGTTGCGAGTAGAGCCACGCGATGGTGTCGCCCTTCGCGTCGACCATCGTCGACACCGCGGGCACGGCGCCGTCCACGAGTTGAGCCGAACCGTTTGAGACCACGTCGGAGGCGCGGTTGGACATCAGCCCCAGCCCGCCGGCTACCGGGAATAGCAGCGCGGCGACGACGACGCTGGCGAGCAGGCAGCACCCCGCCAGTTTGGCCACCGTGGCCACCGTGTCAGGGGTCGGGGGACGCTCCGACATGGGTACCACAGTAGCGACGGCACCCGGCATGCCCTAAGAGCAGACCCCGAACAGCCGGCCGGAGGAGCTGTCTGTGCCGGCACCGACCACCGGCCCGACGGTCGTCCACGGTTGTCCTTTCAGGGTGTTGTTATGGTCGGACTGCACGTTCGTCCCAAAAAAGTCGGTATCAAACTGTTGCGTAAGCGTGACCTGAGCACCTAAGTTATAGACGCGCTGCGACTCAGGTAACACTGACTGAGCAATGTGGCGTGGATCTCAACCGCGATCCACATTCTACTGAATAGGCGGCTGCGCTGGTAGCCGGGAGGGAGCGATCATCGTGTCGGCTACGCGGCCCGGAGTGCGGAGGACCAACACATCAGCAGTGGCATCCGCTCACCACGTGCTGTGCGGCGCCGGCGACGAGGGTCGGATCGGATGGGTCGCCAAAGCCCTGTGCCAGACCATCGATCCCGACGACCTCTTCGTGCGCGGAGCGGCACAGCGCAAGGCCGCGGTGATCTGCCGACACTGTCCGGTGATCCTGGAGTGTGCCGCCGACGCCCTGGACAACCGCATCGAGTTCGGTGTCTGGGGCGGCATGACCGAGCGGCAACGACGCGCGCTGCTCAAGCAGCACTCCGAAGTGACGTCGTGGGCGGACTACTTCGGTGCGCAGCGCAAGCAACGCGATGTCGGCTAGTTTCTGGCTAATTTCTGGCTACTTCCGCCTCGCCGCCGCGGCGGCACCGGTGGATGTCAGCTGATCGGCGATCGCGCCGAGCGCTTCCAGGTCGGAAACGTCGAACGGCAATGACGGCACCCCGACGACAGGCACGCTGGGGTTGGCCCCGGTGAACCGCGACAACAGCCGGGTCTCCCGTTTGGCGATCGCCGCGCGCTCGGCATGGATCCGCAACACCGCGATGGTCAGCGCCACGGCACCGTCGGCACCGTCGCCACCATCGGCACCATCGGCCGTTTTGCCCTCCTGCTTCTCCTGTAGTGTCTCCACCCCGTCGATCGCGCGCTCGACCGGCAACACGCACAGCATGGGGTGGGTGCGATTCAGGATCAACCCGGCCAGCGGCATGCACTCCTGGGACAACCGGTCGACGAAGAACGACGCCTCCCGCAGCGCGTCGGGCTCGGCCGCCGACACCACCACGAACTGAGTGCCCCGCCGCTTGAGTAAGTCGTAGGTGCGATCAGCCTTCTCCCGGAAGCCGCCGAACGTAGCATCCAGTGATTGCACGAAAGACGCTGCATCAGAAAGCATTTGAGAGCCCAGCACTGTCGACAGGGCTTTCATCGCCAGCCCGAGCGCCCCGGCGACCAGCCGCCCGATCCCGCGCCCGGGACCCAACAGCAGCCGCCACAGCCGGCTGTCCATGAAGCTGCCCAACCGTTTCGGCGCGTCGAGAAAGTCCAGCGCGTTGCGCGACGGAGGAGTGTCCACCACCACCAGATCCCAGCGGTCCTGGCCGAGCAGCTGACCGAGCTTCTCCATCGCCATGTACTCCTGCGTGCCGGCGAGCGAGGTAGCGACGGTCTGGTAGAACTGGTTGTTCAAAATCGCGTTCGCCCGTTCGGGTCCGGAGTATGCGGTCACCATCTCGTCGAAGGTGCGACGCATATCCAGCATCATCGCGTGCAGCTCACCGCGGACTTCCGGTGCCAGCGGCACCCGCTGGGGGGTGTTGCCCAGAGCGTTGACCCCCAGCGCCTGTGCCAGGCGTTTGGCCGGGTCGATGGTCAGCACCACCACGGTGCGGCCGTATTCGGCCGCCCGCAGCGCCATCGCCGCGGCGGTGGTGGTTTTGCCGACACCGCCGGCGCCGCAGCACACCACCACTCGGTTGGCGGTGTCGGCCAGGATTGCGGCCATGTCCAGCGCGGGTGGCCTGCCGGCCGGGTTGGGACTCACCGGACCCCCTGTTGGGCAAGGGTTTCGGAGAGTTCGTAGAGGCTGCCGAGATCCACCCCGTCGGCAATCGTCGGCAACTCCAGCCGCGGTATGTGCAGCCGCGCCAGCTCCTCGGCGGTCTCGGCGCGCGCGATGATCCGGGTGGCGTGCTGGATGGTCTCGGTCAACAGGCCCGCGAAGTCGGCGTCGGTCAGCGTGATCCCGGCCATGGTCAGCCCAGTCCGGACCGCATCCGCGTCGACCACCCCCTCGACGGCCTTCGTCAGCTCGTCGGGTGTCAGATGGGCGGGGATGTTGCGGTTGACGATCACACTGCCGATCGGCAGGTCCAGCTGCCCTAACTCGTCGATCGCCTCGATGGTCTCCTGCATGGGCAGCGCCTCCAACAGCGTCACCAGGTGGATCGCGGTCTGATCGGAGTGCAGCAACTTCACCACGCCGTCGGCCTGCGAGTGCACCGGCCCGCCCTTGGCCAGATCGGAGACCGCCTTGGTGACGTCGAGGAAACGCGCGAGGCGCCCGGTTGGGGGGGCGTCGACGACGATGGCGTCATAGACCGGAAGTTTGTTCTTGTCGACCTGGATCACCGCGTACTTGATCTTGCCGGTGAGGATCACGTCCCGCAGCCCGGGCGCGATGGTGGTCGCGAACTCGACCGC
>NZ_JBYCKY010000025.1:0-1071 GCF_057473605.1 Mycobacterium sp. TH-M82
GTGGGCCACGGGTCGTAGACGGCGTCCAGCAGCACCGGGATCGCGGCGAAGGTGTCGGCGTGGCGCGACGCCGCGTCCGCCGGGATGGTGCTGACCAGCACTTCCGCGGCCGCCACCCGACCGGACAGCTCGTCGCCGTCGTCCAGGCCGCAGATCCGCGTCGTGACGCCGGCACGCGCACCCAGGTCCACCAGCCGGGCCGCCTTGGCGGCGTCGCGCGCCACGACGGTGATGTCGGTGACGCCCAGCAGCGCCAGTCCCACCACGGCCGCCGGTGCGGTGCCGCCGGACCCGCACACCAGCGCCGGGCCCGACGCGGCCCCGAGCGCCCCCGCGACGCCGTCGACGTCGGTGTTGTCGGCGCGCCAGCCCGCCGGGGTGCGCACCAGGGTGTTGGCCGAACCCACCAGCGCGGCGCGCTCGGTGTGCTCGTCGGCGAACTGCAGCGCGGCGAACTTGCCCGGCATCGTCACCGACACGCCGACCCACTCGGGCCCGAACCCGCCGACCACCCCCGGCAGTTCCTCGGCGCCGCACTCGATGCGCTCGTAGGTCCAGTCGTGAAGGCCCAGCGCGCGGTAGGCGGCCAGGTGCAGTTGCGGGGACTTCGAATGGGCGATCGGCTTGCCGAGAACCCCGGCCTTTCTAGCGCGCGGAGTCGAGGACACCGTTGCGCTTAGCCAGCTCGATGTTGGCCAGATGCTGTTGATAGTCGCGGGTGAACAGGGTCGTCCCCTGGGCGTCGATGGTGACGAAGTACAACCAGTCCCCCGGCACGGGATGCTCGGCGGCTTGCAGCGCGTCGACACCGGGCGAACAGATCGCGGTGGCGGGCAGCCCCGGCGACACGTAGGTGTTCCACGGCGTCCGCTGGGCACGGTCGGCGTCGCTGGTGGCCACCTCGCGGCGGTCCAGGGGGTAGTTCACGGTGGAGTCGAACTCGAGCGTGCGGTGTTCGTGCAGGCGGTTGTAGATCACCCGCGCCACCTTCGGGAAATCCTGCGTGTTGCTCTCCTGCTGCACCAGCGAGGCCACCACCAGGATGTCGTAGGGCGAGAGGTGCAGCGACGC
>NZ_JBYCKY010000026.1:0-4192 GCF_057473605.1 Mycobacterium sp. TH-M82
GCGACTGCGGACCCGAACCGGCATAGATCAGACCGGAGTTGACCTCCGGGGGCAGCGCCCCGAAATCCAGTCCACCGGCCATCACCTCACCCCCCGGCCACGAAAGCGTTGGCGGCTTCGGTGAGTGCATACGATCCAGCGCTTTCGCGCAAGGTTGTGACAAACAGATCCAGAATCGTGTCGGCCTGCGAGCTGATCAGCTGATACATATGGCCGTAGGAGGCGAACTGGGCCGCGGTCAGCACCGACACCTGGTCGGCGCCGGCCGGCAGCACTGCAGTAATCGGAGCCGCCGTGGCTGAGTTCTGCTCAGCCACCGCCGAGCCGACACCAGCCAAGTGACCGGCGGACACCGCCAGCATCTCCGGTTGCGTGGTGACAAAAGACATGACAACCTCCAACCTCGTTGGTCTTTATGACAATGAATGTCATTACCATACATCTTGACATGAGCGCCCCCGCTCCGGCTCCGACCGGTCTGGGCGGGCTGAGCGCGCTGATCGCGGCACACGCCCGCGGGACGGCGGCCAACGCCCGCCCAGGATCGCTGGGCGCTCCGGCCGGAGCACACGCAAGCGTCCTTGTCCCTGTCCCTCCCCTCCCGCACGCCGGCCGGCGGGTAGCGGCCAGCCAGCTCAGCACGCGATCGGATAGACCGGAGGACGTCGGTGCAGCGAATCACCCAGGACGCATCTGGAAGTTGAGACGCAACTTATTGCCCAACGACAGTGGGGGTGAGTCGTTTTCGCGGGAAACGGTGACCTGGTCGCCAACCCGCCGGCGCAGTTCGTGCTGGAGCTTCTGGTAGAGCGTCGAGCTGGCCGCCGGGCATCCGTCACAGGAGCCGGACGTCCGGACAGTCACGCTGTTTCCGTTGACCGAGACCAATTCGATTGATCCGCCGTGCGATTTTGCCGCTGCACCGATCTGCCCGTCGAGGAGCTCCCGAGCGGCCTCGGCCAAGCCCGCGTTGCGGTCGGTTGGTACGTCAACCCGCCAGCCCGCCGGGTCCTGCAGAGCCTGTTCGAGCGCGTCTTGTATCTCCTCACCGATCTCGTGCCAACTATTTGCAGGGCTGAGCGTGATCAACACGTCTGCGCCGCGTACCACGATCTCATTGATCACCGCGCGGTCCAGCCACCCGCCAAGGCGTCCCGGAGCTTGGCGTACGGTCCCGCCCGGCGGGCGATTGCCCAGCCGAACCACCCAGCGCAATCGCTGCGGGTTTGCGGTTGCGATGGCATGGATCGCCGTCATGCGCCCACCGCCAGTGCAATCGCCCTGGCGGCGAAGGCCACCAGCCACGCGAGAGCGAACATGTAGCTGAACGCCAGGGCGGGCCATCGCCACGAGTTGGTTTCCCGGCGCATCACGGCGACCGTCGACATGCATTGCAACGCGTACATGAAATAGGCCAGCAACGCGATGATCGTCGGTGCGGTAAATACCTTGTGCCGGTAGCCGACGGTCATGGTTGCCAGCGCCGCACCCGGGTTGTCGGGGTTCGTCGCCGCCGACACCTGGCCGAGTGTGGAGACGAACACCTCGCGTGCCGACAGTGCCGCAACCAGGGCAACGTCGATATGCCAGTCGAAGCCGAGCGGTGTGAAGACCGGTTCGATCGCTTTGCCGACGTCCGCGGCATAGCTGTGGTCCATCACGTACACCCTGGCCTCGGCCGGAGACAAGTTTGCGGTCTCCGCGCCGCGCGTCGGTAGATTCAGCAGCGCCCACAGCAACACTGAAGCGGCCAGGATGACGGTTGCGGCTTTACGCAAGAACATCTTCGCCGCACTCCACATCGCGATCAGCACCGCATGGGCAGAGGGGAACCGGTAGGGTGGAAGCTCCATGGTGAACGGCAACAGGTCGCTGCGCAGGATCGTCGATTTGAATACCCACGCGGAGGCCAGCGAAGAGGTACCGCCACCGAGATAGAGCAGAAACATCGTTACGCCTTGCCCGTTCAGGCCCCACCAACGTATTTGCGGCGCTATCAGCAGACCGACCAGCAGGATACACACCGGCAGCCGGGCCGAACAGGTCATCAGTGGCGCACTGATGGTGGCGATCCGGTCGCGCGCTGACGCCAAGGTTCTCGCGGCCATCATGCCCGGGATCGCACAGGCGAACGATGACAGCATTGCGACGAAGGCGCGTCCTTCCAGGCCGGTCTTGGCCATCACCCGATCCATCAAGAACGCTGCCCGTGACATGTAGCCCACGTTCTCCAGCAACGCGATCAGTAAGAACAGCAACACAATCTGCGGAATGAACTGCGCGACGGTGCCGACGCCTGCGATGACTCCCCGGCCGAGCAAACCACTGATAGCAGAGTTTCCGCTGCGGTCGGTCACCTGCCCGGCCAGCCAGCACAGTCCCTGGCTGATCCAATCCCGCAGCCGCGCACCGACGCTGAATGTGGCTTGGAAGAAGGTAAACATCACGGCGAAAAATATGATGGTGCCCCACATGGGGTGCAAAACCACTCGGTCGATCGTACTGGTACGTCGGTCGCGTTGTGGGGCAACGTAGTCGGCGGCATCAAGCACCGACTGGCCCCAGGCGTCTACAGCGGCGTGGTCGGACGGAGGCAGCAGCGGCGGCCGCTGCCACCGATCAGAGGGCCCCAGCTGATCGCGGACCGCGTCGACGCCGGCACCGCGGTGCGCGACCACCAGGTTGACCGGGATACCCAGGGCCGTCGCCAATGCGTCGACATCGATCCGACCGCCCCGGAGCGTCGGTTCCTCACCCATGGTGAGCACCAACAGGCACGGCAGATCGAGCCGGAGTACCGCCCCCAACAGCATGATCGAGCGACGCAACGTGGTGACGTCAGCGACCAGTAGGATCGCGTCAGATCTTGCCATGCCGTCGAATTCGCCGGTCACACGACTTGCTCGTCTGGGCTGATCGGGTCAAGGCTATTAGGTGCCGGGAAGGTCTTCCACGGAGATTGCCGCACCGCCGGCCTTGGCGGTGCCGACACTGCGCCCGACGGTGACGCCCGGATAGTTACCGGTCTTTACACGCAAGCCGGTCAGATGGTTGAAAATGCTGGTTTTGCCGGCGTTGGGGCTGCCCACCAGCGCCACCCGCGGGATGTCGGCGACGCTGACCGCACCGCTGTCTTCCGCATGGCAGGACGTCACTGCTCTGCTTCCACGACGACCTCGATCAGCTGCGCCTCTTGTCGGCGAAGACAAAGGTCGGTGTCGAGAACCCGGTAGATGGTTGGATCACCCAGTGGTGCCCGGCGGATCACCTCGACGCCGGCGGCTGGGCGGAAACCCAGCTGTCTGAGCCGACTCGCCAGCACCGGGTGCGCGCGGCATCGGCCCGACAATAATTACCCGCCAGCTGGGGGCCACCCCGGCTAGCACGGTCATCGAATCGCATTGACGGTGGTGGTTGGTTTGGTGACCAGCACCGCCGCCCTGGCTGGGGTGGCGGTGCTGGTCGGGTTGGGCTGGAGTGCAACTCGTACACGCCGTGGGCGTGCGGTGCACGCGATTAGGCGGATTCGGAGTTGATGTCGCGTGCGACGAATTCCTCGAGGTCGAACACGTTGTCCCCGGCGCGTTCGGCCACGTTGAGCAGCGTGGTCATCACCGCCTCTTCTTCGACCTGCTCTGCCAGGAACCACCACATGAACTGCTCGCCGAGGTAGTCGCCTTCGGCGCGGGCTGTGGCGGCCAGTGTGTTGCCTTGCTTGGTGACCGTGCGCTCCAGGTCGAGTGCTAGGGCGATGGCGTCGCGGGGGGTGTCGAATTGGTTGCGGACCTCGTCGGTTCCCGGGATCTCGACGGCGAAGTCGCGGTCGATGAAGTACTGGACGATCTTCATCGCGTGCTTGCGTTCCTCGTCGGCATGGCGGTAGAAGTATTTCGCCAGCTGCGGCAGGTCGTCGTTGTCGAGACATACGGCGATCGCAACGTATTGCTGTGTCGCGGTGAATTCGCTGCGTATTTGCTCTTGGAGCAGTGCGTGGAATTTGGTTTCAGGGGTGTGGTGTTTGTTCATGGTGAGTACGTTACCGCTGTTCAAGGCGGTGTGCAACGAAGGTGATGCTCATTTAGGCAAGCTGTTCCTAACTAAACTGAGCCTCCGTGGATAAATGCGTTGTTGATGTTTTCTCGGCAAACAGAGCGCAGCTTTCCCTAAGTAAAGAAAGGCTAGCCTCGACTTT
>NZ_JBYCKY010000027.1:0-6709 GCF_057473605.1 Mycobacterium sp. TH-M82
CGTAGTAAGCGCTGAATGCCGGATGCGCCGCGGTGGCAGCCGCGACAATCTGGCCGTTGGCCTTAATTCGCTTGCCCGACAACTGCACCCGCACCGATTCCATGCACGCGACATCCGGCGCCCGCCAGGTCAGAATCGCCGACCGAGTGGCGGGTGTCGAATCAGAGGCGGTCGCGCTCACAGGGCTCACCCGATCACCGTAGGCGACGGAATCCTCGGCCGGCGGCAAGGCCCCGGCCAATACGGCGCGATCTGGCTAATTTCGCGGCGAAAACCGGCAAGATGACACCATGAGCGACGTTCCCCCCACACCAGACCATCCACCGGACGACAAAGCCGGCCAGGCCGGCCAGGCCGGACTGGCCGAGCCGACGGCCCCGGTGGTCCCGTTCACCCGCGCCGCCGCGCTGTGGAGCTCACTGATCGTGGGCTTCCTCGTTCTCATCGTGCTGTTGATCTTCATCACGCAGAACACCGAGCAGGCCAGCATCCGGTTCCTGAGCTTTCACTGGAGCCTCCCGCTGGGGGTGGCGCTGCTGCTGACGGCGGTGGGCGGCGGGCTGGTCACCGTCCTGGCCGGCACCGCGCGGATCTACCAGCTGCGCCGCGTGGCGAAGAAGACCCTCGCGGCCCGACGGTAAAGGGACCCAGCGTCACCGCTGATTTCGGGGCAACAGATCCCACACATGCTCGGTGCCGTTGGCCGAAACCACGGTGGCCTGGCCGGACCGCGAATACAGCAGCCGCGTCACCGACACGTAGTCGATCGGGAACGACAGCAACCGTGCGGTGCCCAGGATCTGGTGCAACACGACGTTGATCACGCCGCCGTGGCTGAACACCGCTACCGTCTGCTCGGGAGCGGCGGCGGCCACCACATCGCCCGTCGCGGCGGCGACGCGGGCGCAGAACCCGTCTTGGTCCACACCGGACGGCAGCTCGCCCGCCGCCATTCGCGCCCAGTCCTGCGGCCGTTCGGTGCGAAGCTGCTCGATGGGCAGATATCCGCCCAGCTCCCGGTCGTACTCGGCGAACCGATCATCGACGTCGATGGCCAGGCCGCGCGCCACCGCGACGGGTTCGGCGGTCTGGATCGCGCGTCGCTGCGGGCTGCTGATGACCCGGGTGATGGGATACCGCGTCAACGCCTCGGGCAGCCGCCGCGCCTGTGCCATCCCGGTGTCGGACAGCTGCGGGTCTGAGCCCTCGCCGTGCTCGCTGCGCAGCGGCAGCGCATGGCGGACCAGGAGCAACTGCATCGTGTCACCCTATGAGATCGGCAGGCGCACCGTGAATTCGGTTCGACCGGGCGCGCTCTGCGCCCCGATCGTCCCGTGGTGCGCCTTGACCACCGCCGCCGCGATCGCCAAACCCAACCCGGTGCTGCCGTCTTTGCGGGACCGGGAGGTGTCTCCGCGGGCGAACCGCTCGAAGATCTCCCGCTGCAACTGCTCGTCAATCCCGGGGCCGTCGTCGGTCACGGTCAGCACGGCGTGCGTCGCGGCGGTGCTCAACCGCGTCGTCACCACCGTCCCCGGGCCGGTGTGGACGCGGCCGTTGGCCAGCAGATTGGCCAGCACCTGCTGCAGCCGGGCCGCGTCGCCGGCGACGATCACCGGCTCGGCGGGCAGGTCGAGTTTCCATTCGTGGTCCGGCCCGGCGATGTGCGCGTCGCTGACCGCGTCCACCGCCAGCGCCGACAGGTCCACCGGTTCGTGTTCCAGCGGCCGGCCGGAATCCAGCCGGGCCAGCAGCAGCAGGTCCTCGACCAGGTTGGTCATCCGCTCGGTCTCCGAAGCCACCCGGCCCAGCGCGTGCCTGACCGCCTCGGGATCCTTCGAGTCGCCCTGAACCCGTTGCGCCAACTCGGTATAGCCACGGACCGCCGCCAGCGGGGTGCGCAGTTCATGGCTGGCGTCGGCGACGAATTGGCGAACCCGGGTCTCGCTGGCCTGCCGCGCCGACAGCGCAGCCGCGATGTGATCGAGCATCCGGTTCACCGCAGACCCCAACTGGCCGACTTCGGTGCGCGGGTTGGCATCCGGCATCGCCACCCGCACCGGCAGCGCCACCTCGCCTCGGTCCAGCGGCAGGCCAGCGACCTTTCTCGCGGTCTGCGCGACGCGGCTCAGCGGTGCCAGTGCCCGGCGGATGATCACGATTCCGGCGGTCGTGGCGACGGTCACCGCGACCAGCGTGAGCACTCCGAAGATGACCAGCACCCGCAGTACGGTGGCATCCACTCCGGCCAACGGCAGGCCGGTGACTATGACGTCACCGACGTCGGCACTGTGCCGGGCCGGGGTGGAGACGACGCGGTAGCGGCCGATGCCGTCGAGGTCGCGCGTCACCGGTCCGGGCTCGGTGACGCTGGCACCCAACTGTGCGGTGGCCGTGTCGCTCACCGGCTCCCGGGAACCGTTGGTGGCCAGATAACCCGCGTCGACCACGGTGCCGTTACCGACGACGCCGGCGACCATGCCAGTCGGCTGGCCGGGGGCATCGAGAAAGTCCGGACCCGGGCCGGGTCTCGGCGGGTGACGGTGCCACCCGTATATCCGTGCCGCCCGGTGCGCGGCGTCGTGCAGCTGTCCGTCGAGCTGGCCGACCAGATACTGGTACAGGGCCAGGTCGGTCGCCACGCCGATGCCGATACACACGGCGGTCAGCAGCAGGATCTGACCCGCCAGAAGCCGAGCTCGCAGTGACCACGCGGGCCGCGGACTAGAGCGCGGGCTTGAGCACATAACCGGCGCCGCGCAGCGTGTGGATCATGGGTGCGCGACCGTGGTCGATCTTCTTGCGCAGGTAGGAAATGTACAGCTCGACGATGTTGGACCGACCGCCGAAGTCGTAGTTCCACACCCGGTCCAGGATCTGCGCTTTGCTCAGCACCCGCTTGGCGTTGTTCATCATGAACCGCAGCAGCTCGAATTCGGTGGAGGTCAACACGATTGGGTCGCCGCTGCGGTGGACTTCGTGGCTGTCCTCGTCGAGCACCAGATCCCCGACGACGATTTGGGCGCCGGTGCCGGGGGTGGTCACCCCGGTCCGCCGCAGCAGCGCCCGCAGCCGCAACACCACCTCTTCGAGGCTGAACGGCTTGGTGACGTAGTCGTCGCCGCCCGCGGTCAACCCGGCGATGCGGTCTTCCAGCGCGTCCTTCGCGGTGAGGAACAGCACCGGCAGGTGCGGGTTCGCCTCACGCAGCTTGCCCAGCACGTCCAGCCCGCTCATGTCGGGCAGCATCACGTCCAGCACCACCACGTCGGGGCGCTGCGCGCGGGCCGCCGCGATGGCCGACGCCGCGTCACCGGTGGTGGTGGCGTTCCAGCCTTCGTAGCGCAGCGCCATCGACACCATCTCGGCGAGGACGGTTTCGTCGTCGACCACCAGCACGTTGATCGGCTTGCCGTCGCCGCGCGCCATCACGACACGCTCGGCGGGGGCGCGCGGCTGGGTCATGGCATTCAAGTATGTCGGAGAAACCGGGGGCCGGCCCGTACCAACACCCTGGTCCGGCGTTATCGTCGTTGCCGGACTACGGTGCCATCCCCAGTGGTCAACGAAAATCGAGGATGTGGGGATTTGCCCGCCTTCGAGCGACACCGGCCTCGGCTTCTGCGCGCAGCGCCAACACCCGCTTGTGGATTCGGCGCTCGGTTCCGCGCGGCATTGATCCGGGTCCGTATCGGCCCCGCCCGACCCGGCGGACTCGGCCGTGCCCCCGCTCCCAGCGCAATGCGTCCGATATCGACTTCGACGCCCGCCCGTCGATCCGAAAACCTTGGGCAGCAAGCCTACTAGCCATTTCAACCACGGTTGCCGGACCGACGTCGAAGAGGTACATCGTCAAGATGTAGCGCAACTCGATACCGCGCAGAGATCTGTTCATGAAACGACGCTCGCATGCGGGTCTGACATCGATGCAGTCGCTCGTAGTCGGGCACCGTTCCCTCAGCGACAAGCCACAACGGACGGGACAGGCGAGGCCTCCGTGAGTTGAGTCAACGTTTCGTTGCAGCCCGTCGTCGTCAAGCTGCGACCCGTCGTCGTCAAACCGGGTTTTGTCGCGCGAAGGCGGGCACCTGCCACCCACAGCCGGCGCCGGGGCTGGTGTGGCGGATGTGACGGCGCAGCGGTGGTGGGGAGCCGCTCAGAGTAGGGTTCTCCTCCTGTGAACCTCGACCCAGTGGCGGACTGGATGTCGCGGCGAGGCCTCGGTGACGGCCCGCTGGAAGATGTCAGCGAACTGCGGGGCGGAACCCAGAACATCATGCTGCGGTTCACCAGGTCCGGCCGGTCCTATGTGCTGCGGCGCGGCCCGCGGCACCTGCGCCCGCGCAGCAACACGGTCATGCTGCGGGAGACCCGGGTGCTGGCCGCACTGGCCGGCACCGACGTGCCGCATCCGGGGCTGATCGCGGTCTGCGACGACCCGACGGTGCTCGGAAGCGATGGTGGGGCCGTCTTCTACCTGATGGAGCCGGTCGAGGGGTTCAACGCCGGCGAGGAACTGCCCACCCTGCACGCCGGCGATCCGGCGATCCGCTACCAGATGGGATTGTCCATGGCCGATGCCCTGGCCAGGCTCGGCGCGGTCGACCACATCGCCGTCGGGCTGGCGGATTTCGGCAAGCCGGACGGCTTCCTGGAACGCCAGGTGCCACGCTGGCTCTTTGAGCTGGAGTCCTACCGGCAGTTCGACAACTACCCCGGCCCCGACCTGCCCGGCGTCGACGACGTCGCCACTTGGCTGGAGCAGCACCGGCCGTCGTCGTGGCAGCCGGGCATCCTGCACGGCGACTACCACGCCGCCAACGTGATGTTCGCCCGCACCGGGCCGGAGGTGGCGGCGATCGTGGATTGGGAGATGTGCACCATCGGCGACCCGCTGCTGGACCTGGGCTGGCTGCTGGCGACCTGGCGCCAGCGCGACGGCTCCAGCGTGTTCAGCCATACGCTGACCGGTATGGATGGATTGTGCAGCACCGACGATCTACTGGCGCGGTATGCCGCCAACACCACCCGCGACCTGTCGCACATCACCTGGTACACGGTGCTGGCCTGCTTCAAGCTCGCGATCGTGATCGAGGGCACGCTGGCGCGCGCGTCGGCGGGCATGGCGCAACAGGAGGTGGGTGAACAGCTGCACGACGCCGCGGTGTGGCTGTTCCGGCGGGCGCTGGCGCTGATGGGCGGCGAACCGTGACCGGCCGCCGGCGGCGCAGGTGTGCGGCCATGACGCCCATGTGGTCTGGATGCTCGGCAAGGTTGCCGATCCGCAGGTGTACGCGGCGGCCTCGGCGGCCTCGGCGGCGGGCAAACTGTTTCCCTCCACGCCGCGCTCGGGCGACGTCGTCGACCCGGCCCTCTTGCATGAGTCCGTAAAGTAGGGCTATCGTTTATTGATGTGGACGATCGTGACAAAGACCCCACCGTGGTGTTGCCGTATCTGGTCGGAAGGCCACTGTCGGCGCCTGAGATCTATGAGGCGTTCGGCTACCGCAAGTCCGCCTACTACAAAGCAGCTCACGAAGGCCGGTTAGTCAGCGCCAACAACCTGATCAAAGTCGCCAAGTACTTCGGGTTGAACCCGATCGACCTGCAGGTACGCTTCGGTCTGATCGAACCCGAGGCGGTCAATGAGTACGTGGAGACAAAGGCCCCGTCACCGCGACTGGCCGATCTGCACCCCGACGAGAGCAAACCGCCGATCTAAAGCCGGCCGCCGCAGAGTCCGGCCGGGGCGATCCTGCCATCGTGGCGGAGGTTCTCAAGGACCACCCGTACCTGACCGACGACGACATCAGGGCGCGCCTTCAATATGCGGCAGCGCAGGTCGACCACGCGATCCTGATCACGTCATAGCGCGTGCGGTTCCTGATCGATGCGCAGCTTCCGCCGGCACTGGTACGTGAATCGAGGTGACCACCGCCCCAGCCGACTATCCGCTCATCCGAAAATCAACTGCCCCGCTTACTCGCGGAATCAGGTCTGAAGTGCGTACTTTCGCCCATGTGCACCAGCAGGAGACGGCGTTTCGGAAATTGTTGCCTGCTCAGCGGGCCCGGAAGATCACCGAGCGCTGCACGACGAAGTTGATCACCGTGGCGGTGCCCTGTGCGACGACGAAGGCAACCGGAATCGCCCACCTCCGAAAGTCCAGCAGCGCCAGGCACAGGTGGTTCAGCCCCACCTGCACCGCGAACGTCAACCCGTAAAGCGCCATCACGGCCACGAACCGGGCGGTGCTCGGTGGCGCCCGAAACGTCCAGCGGCGGTTGATCAGGTAGGCGGTGATGGTGCCGGCGATGTAGCTGGCCGATTTGGCGACGTCGACCTGTATCTCCGCCATCTGGTAGAGCACCAGGTACAGCCCGAAGTCCACGATCGCCGAGAAAGCGCCGGTGATGATGAATCGACGCACCTGTGTGCTCAGGTGCAGGTGGGTGTGCGTCGGGGCGGGCTTGGCCATCGCGGGAAGCTTACGATCTGCGGCCCGGGCCGGGATCAGGAGTGTCGAGCAGAGCACTCTCGCTTCCATAGACACTCGAATCATGCCCAGGGTGCCGGAAAGATCGGCAGGCATTGCTCAGTGTCCTGGAGGCGGTGCCGGAACCACGCGACCGGTGTGGGGTGCGCTACCCGCCCACCCGCCGCGACGGCAAGGCCCCGCATCAGCTCGCCGCGTTCGACCACAGCGCCG
>NZ_JBYCKY010000028.1:0-3312 GCF_057473605.1 Mycobacterium sp. TH-M82
CCAGCCGGCGCTGCAGCCGGGCGATCTCGCCGCGCATCTGCACCCGCAACTTCGCATCCAGGTTGGACAGCGGCTCATCCATCAGAAATGCCTTGGGGTGGCGCACGATCGCCCGCCCCATCGCGACCCGCTGACGCTGTCCGCCGGAGAGCTGCGCCGGTTTGCGGTCCAGAAGGTCGGCGAGGTCAAGGATCTTGGCCACCTCCGCTACTTTCTCGGTGATCTCGGCCTTCTTCAGCTTCGCCAGCGTCAACGGGAAGGCGATGTTCTGTCTTACGGTCATGTGCGGGTAGAGCGCGTAGGACTGGAACACCATCGCGATGTCGCGATCCTTGGGTGCGCGATCGTTGACCCGTTCGCCGTCGATGCGCAGCTCTCCCGACGAGATTTCCTCCAATCCGGCAATCATGTTCAACGTCGTCGATTTTCCGCAGCCCGACGGGCCGACCAGGATGATGAACTCGCCGTCGGCGATGGTCAGCGAGAGGTCCCGCACGGCGACAGCACCGTCGGGATAACTCTTCGTCATGTGCGACAGCACAATCTCGGCCATCCAGCTACCCTTTCACCGCGCCGGAGGTCAACCCCGCGACAATCCGTCGTTGGAACATGAGAACAAAGGCGATGATCGGAACGGTGATCACCATCGCACCCGCGGCGATGGAGCCGGTGGGCTCCTCGAATTGCGAACTGCCGGTGAAGTTGGCGATCGCCACCGGTGCGGTTATCGAAGCCTTGGTCGCCGTCAACGACAACGCCAGCAGCAGGTCGTTCCAGGCGACGATGAACACCAGAATCGCCGCGGTCACGATTCCTGGTGCCGCCAGCGGGGCGATCACCTTGCCGAAGGCCTGACCGGGCGTGGCGCCGTCCATCTTGGCGGCTTTCTCCAGATCCCACGGAATCTCTTGGAAGAACGCCGACAACGTGTAGATCGCCAACGGCAAAGCGAAGGTGGTGTAGGGGATGATCAACCCCAGCCAGGTATCGAACAGGCCGGTGCTGCGCTCGATGTCGAACAGCGGAGTGACAAGCGATATCTGCGGAAACATGGCGATCAGCAGCGCAGCGCCGACGAGCAGTCGCTTTCCCGGGAACACCAGCCGCGCCACCGCGTATGCCGCCATCGCGCCGATCACCACCGCGATCACCGTGGTGATCAACCCGATGCCGACAGAGTTGATCAGCGCCGAACTGAAGGCACCGCCGGTGAAGATGCCGCGGTAGTTGTCGAGGGTCACCGACGACGGAATCAGCTTGCCGTCTCGCACTGTCGATGTCGGTTTGAGCGACAGCGACAGAATCCACAGCACCGGGATCAGCGCGTAGCCTACGACCAGCACGTCGATGACCACCCAGCCCGCGGCGCGCCGGCGACGATGCGGGCCGGGACGGCCCGATGAGGAGCGGCGCCATTGGACCCGCCGGCGGTCGGCCCGCTCAGCCACTGCGGCCGTCCGTCCCGGGTGCCGCAGCACCGAACACCTTGACGAAGACAAACGCGATGATCGCGACGCAGCCGAAGATCAGCACCGAAATCGCCGAACCCAGGCCCACGTTGAAACCCTTGAAAAGGTTGTCATAGCCCAGGATCGACACCGAGCCGGTGCTATTGGACCCGTGCGTGAGCACATAGATGTTGTCGAAGATCCGAAACGCATCGAGCGTGCGGAACAGCAGCGCCACCAGGACGGCAGGTTTGATCAGCGGCACGATGATCTTGATCAGTCGCCGCCAGGCGCCGGCGCCGTCGACCTGCGCAGCTTTCAAGAGGTCCTCGGGTACCAGCGCCAGGCCGGCGAGCAACAGCAGCGCCATGAACGGCGTCGTCTTCCAAACCTCGGCCAGGATCACCACGCCCAACGACGGAATCTGCTGGGTCAGCGGGGCGCTGCCGTCGGGCAGCAGATTCGCCAGGTACCCGGTTCCGGGCGTCCAGGCGTAGTACCAGCTGTAGGCGGCGGCCACCGTGACGATGCCGTACGGAATGAGCACGGCGGTGCGGACCATTCCCTTGGCGAACATGCTCCGATGCATCACCAGCGCCAGCGCCATGCCCAGGACGAGTTCGATCGACACCGATATGGCCGTGATCGCCAGCGTCACGAGGAGCGCCGTCCACCAGTAGGAATCGGTCAGGGTGGTCTGGTAGTTGGTGAGGCCGACGAACGCGGTGTCCGCCGGGGTGGTCAGGTTGTCACGCAGCAGGCTCAGCCATACGGCGTAGCCGATCGGGTAGGCCGTCACCGCCAGCATCAGGATCACCGCCGGGGCGATCAGCGCAAACGCCAATCGCCGCTGCGATCTGGTGTCCTCGGTGTGGGTCACGGGATGAGCCCCCTGCCGTCGATGGCCTTTTGCACCTGTTCGGCTAGTTCGTCGGCGGTGTGCTCGGGGTCGATTTCGGTGATCGGCGCCAGCACCGCCGACATTCGCGTGGACACCGCCTGATAGACCGGCGTCGCCGGCCGGACCGCAGCATCGGTGAGCTGCTGGCGGATCACGGCGTACATCGGGTACTTGGCCTGGAATTGCGGGTCGGAGTACAGCGAAGTCCGCACCGGAGGCAGGCCGCCTTCGAGTGAGACGTACTTCTGGCTCTGCACATCGCGCAGGCAACGGATCGCCTCGAACGCCTCGGCCCGGTGCCGGGTGGTCTTCGCAACGGCCAGGTTCAGCCCACCCAACGTCGACTTCGCGGGCCGGCCCGGCTGCACCGACGGGTACGGCGCGAAACCGAACACTTTCCTGCTGGCCTGGTATGCGTCACGGAACTGCTGATCCGACGGGGCGAAGGTACCGACCCTGTTGATGCTGCCGGCCAAGTCGGGACGCTTGTCCAGCGGAAGGAAGCTCACCCCGCCCTTGACGGCATTCTCCAGCATCGAAGCCAGGACATAGGGCCAGTTCACCTCCAGTGCCGATCGGCCCTGCTCGAAAGCCAGCCGTGCGGTGCTCGCGTCGGTCTCGGTGATCGACGGATCCGCGCCGGGCGCGGTGGCGACCGATTTCATGATCTGCAGTGCCGCCACGGTCGCGGCCCGATGCCGCGGCGTGTCGGTGAGGGTAACGGTCTTCCCGTCGTCGGAGAGCACCTGGCCACCCGCGCTCACCAGCAATGTGTTGAACCACACCACCAGGCCTTCGTCCTGCTTGCCCTGCACCCCGATCCAACTGGGTTCACCGGCCGCGTGCAGCAGTGCCGCTTCGGCGACCATCCCCGCCCAGGTCGTCGGCGGCTTGTCCATCAGGTCGGTGCGATACCAGAGCAACTGGGTGTTGGTGGTGACGGGCGCGGCATAGAGCCTGTGG
>NZ_JBYCKY010000029.1:0-6916 GCF_057473605.1 Mycobacterium sp. TH-M82
GGGCGCCTCGACGGCCATTCCGGCGATGACGACCGGATCGGCTGCTGGGGTTGCAGATTCGACGTCACTCACGCCAACAACTCTGACACCGCGTCGATGTGGCCGTTGAGGTAGAAGTGCCCGCCGTCGAACAGCGTGACGTCGAGGGCCTCGGTGTGCTTGCCCCACCCGTACAGATCACCCAGTGTGACGTACGGGTCGCGGTCGCCGCCCATCGCGTGCACCGGTGCGGCCACCTGGGCGTCGTCGGCGCAGTCGTAGCCGTCGAAGGCCCGGTAGTCGGCCTTGAGCACCGGCAGTGCCAGCCGCATCAGCTCACGGTTGGTGAACACGTCGGTGTCGGTGCCTTCCATCCTCGCCAGTTGGTCGAGGATCTGTTCGTCGTCTTTCGGATGCGGCGGTTTGGCGGCGACGCGGCAGGGCGCGACCGCCGCGGAGACGTTGAGTTGGCGCACCTGCAGGCCGTTGGCTTCGGCGAGCCGCACGAACTCGAACGCGACCAGGGCGCCCATGCTGTGTCCGAAGGTGACGATCGGGACGCCGCGGTTCTGCTGAGACGCGGTGAATTCGTCGAACGCCCCCGCCGCGATCGCCGGCAGCGTGAGCAGCGGAGCTTCGGCCGCCCGGTCCTGGCGGCCCGGGTACTGAAAGACCACCACGTCGAACGTGCTGCTGAGCACCTTGGCGAAGTCGCGGTAGGCCGACGCCCCCGATCCGGCGTGCGGAAAGACCAGCAGCGGAAGGTGATCGGGCGCACTCGCACCATGGAACTGCCTCATCCAGCCCAAGCTGCGCGGCACGGGGCACCACCTCTCGATTGCCCGGCTGCACCGGGCCCGGCCGACCCAGTAACTTAGCAAAGCCTAACATAACTTGTAGTCAGTGTTGCTCCCGGTCGCGGATCATCAAAGCGGCCCGCTTGTTCGGCAGGTCGACGACTGCGGCCCGGTGGAAGCCGGCTCGCTGCAGAATCCGGATTGCCCGCTCGTTGGCGATGTCGGGCTCGGTGACCACCCGGCCGGCCTTCGGGTCGGCATCCAGCAGCCAGCCGGTGATCGCTTCCATCAGGATTACGGCCAGCCCGTGGCCCCGGTAGGAGGCCGGCCCGAGCAGCCCGTGGACGCCGGTGTCGTGGTCACAGGCGGAGTAGTGCCGGGCGAGCGGATCGAGGTCGGCACGGTAGAGCTCCCAGTAGCTCATCGGGGTGCCGTCCAGGTCGCCCAAATAGGCGGTGCAGTGGGCACTGCGGTGCAGCCGCTGCAGGTAGGATGCGATCTGGTCCCGGGGCCACGGCATCTTCCAGAACCGGGCCACCTCGGGGTCGTTCATCCAGGAATGCACCAGCTCGAGGTCGCGGGCCGGATCGAGCCGGCGCAGCGCGAACTCCCCCCGAAATTCTGTATGGTCCAAGATGATACGACGTTGCCGCAGGTCCAGTGTGCTCACCGTTGCGCCTTCCGGCCGGGCGGGGGCCCACCCAACTCTCCAGCCTGTTAGCCTAGCCTATGCTAACGAGATGATGGACTCGGTAGGCGATCACCGTAGCGTGCAGGAACGCCGGCGGGAGCTGGTGCGCCGCCGCATCGCCGAAAGCGGCCTGGCGGCGGGTACCGGGGCTGCCGAGCTTGCGACGTTGCGGGCGGGCAAGCACTACCGGCTCTCGGCCGGCCAGCGCCGGATGTGGTTCCTGCAGACCATGGAGCCCGACGACAGCACGCTCAACATCTGCGTCGGCTATCGGCTCACCGGCGACCTCGACGAAGCACGGCTGCGCGGTGCGCTCGGCAACGTGGTGGAGCGCCACACCGTGCTGCGGACCACCTACCACACCGACGCCGACGGTGAGCCCTACCAGGTGTTCCGCGAGCACGCCGAGGTGTCCTGGGGCGAGCATGACATCTCCGGCCTGCCGGCGACCGAGCAGGCGCACCGGGTCGACGCCCTGGCGCGCAGCGAGTTCGGCAGACCCTTCGACCTCGCCGGGGAGCTGCCGCTGCGGGTGGCCGTGATCCGCACCGGCCCGCACGACGTCGTGCTGCTGCTCGTCGTGCACCACATCTGCTGGGACGACGACTGCTGGGCCGTGTTCTTCACCGAGCTCGACGCTGCCTACCGCGGCCAGCCGCCCAGCGATCGAGCGCCGCAGTACGTGGGCGTCTGCGGCGTGGACAACGCCGCCGAACCCGCCGAGCCCGAGGTCGAATACTGGCGAAACACCCTGCGGCCGTTGCCCGAACCGCCGGAGCTGCCGCGGGCGGCGGGCTTGCCGCCGGCCGACCCGTCCCGG
Source organism: Mycobacterium sp. TH-M82 (assembly GCF_057473605.1). Classification (NCBI taxonomy): domain Bacteria; kingdom Bacillati; phylum Actinomycetota; class Actinomycetes; order Mycobacteriales; family Mycobacteriaceae; genus Mycobacterium; species Mycobacterium sp. TH-M82. Next base: position 2,288 of record NZ_JBYCKY010000029.1, read on the forward strand.
CGGGTGCAACGTCGGAGCCGGACGGTGCCCGCCGAACTGCGCCGCCGGGTCGACGGCTTCGCCCGGGCGCGGTCTGCCACCGCGTTCATGGTGCTGCTGGCGGCGTTCGGCGCCCTGATCCGCCGCTACAGTGGGGCAGCGGATTTCCTGGTGGCCGTACCGGTGACAGCGCGCAGCGCGACGGCCCGCAACGCCATCGGCTACTTCGGCAACACCCTGCTGCTGCGCATCACCGCCGGGCCGCACGACACGTTCACCTGCCTGGTGGACCGGGTCCGGGACATCTGCCTGGACGGGTACGCCCACCAGTCCGTCGGCGTCGACCGCGTGGTCAGCGAGGTCAACCCGGTGCGCGCAGGCGGGCGCGACGGCCTGGACCACCTGGTCCGACTGGGTTTCAGCATGCGCAAGAGCGTCAGCGCACTGACGCTGGACGGCGTCATCGTGCGACAGCTCGACCTCGGCGCGGTCAGCGCGCGGGTTCCGCTCGCGCTGGCGATCGTCGACGATGCCGACGGTACGCTCGCCGAGTTCGAGTATCAGACCGACGCGCTGACCGGCATGCTCGTCGGCCGGATGGCGGCGCACTACCTCCAGCTGCTCGACAGTGCGCTCGGCGACCCCGAACGTCGCCTGCATGGGCTGGACATGCTCGGTGCCGACCAGCGGGCGGCGATCCTGGCGCAGTCGCACGGTGAGCTCGTCGCCACTGCGGCGACCACGATGGTGGCGATGCTCGAAGCGACCGCCGCCGCACCGGATGCGGTCGCGGTGGCCGCCGACGACGCGGAGCTGAGCTACGCCGAGCTGCACCGCCGCGCTAATCGGCTGGCGCGCTGGCTGATCGGCTCGGGGATCGGCACCGAGGACCTCGTCGGGCTGGCGATGAGCGCCTCGGTCGAGTTCGTCGTCGCGGCGCTGGCGGTGTGGAAGGCCGGCGCGGCCTACCTGCCGATCGACCCCGCCTACCCGGCCGACCGGATCGACTACCTCGTCTCGGACAGCGAGCCCCGCATCATCTTGGACCGAAACGAATTCGATGCTGCGGAGCGGGCGGCCGAGCAGCTCCCGGATGTCGCCGTCGCCGACGCCGACCGCATCCGCCCACTGCTCCCGGCGAACCTGGCCTACGTCATCTACACCTCCGGCTCCACCGGGCGGCCCAAGGGCGTGGCCGTCGCGCACGCCGCGATCGCCGAGCACCTGGCCGGTTTCCACGCCGAGTGGCCCATGAGCGCCGATGACCGGCTGTTGCAGGTCTCGCCGGTGAGCTTCGACGCGTCGCTGCCGGAGATGTTCCTGACGCTGTCGGTCGGCGCCCAGCTGGTGGTGCCCAAACGGGATGCGTTCGCAGATGTTGAATACCTGACCGACCTGGTCGAGCGCCGCGGCATCACCGTGATGCCTATGGTGCCTTCGCTGCTGGACACCCTGCTGGGGTTGCCGCCGGATCCGCGCTGGCGACGGTTGCGGCGCCTGCCGGTGGGCGGCGAGGCGCTGCCGGGGCGGGTGGCCGACGCGTGCGGCGGCCACTTCGACGCCCAGGTGCGCAACCACTACGGGCCGACCGAGGCGGTGGTCTGTGCGACACACCAGGTGGTGGACCGGCGCTACGGGACCGACGTGGTGCCGATCGGGGTACCCAACCGCAACGTCTACACCTACGTGCTGGACGCCGAGCTGCAGCCGGTGCCCACCGGGGTGGTGGGCGAGCTCTACCTGGGCGGTAGGCAGCTGGCGCGCGGCTACCAGGGCCGCCCCGGGTTGACCGCCGAACGGTTCGTCGCCGACCCGTTCAACCGAGGAATGCGGCTGTACCGGTCCGGCGATCTGGTGCGCCGCAATACCAGCGGGGAGCTAGAGTTCGTCGGCCGGGCCGACGGCCAGGTCAAGGTTCGCGGCTTCCGCATCGAGCTCGGCGAAGTCGAGGCGGTGCTGGCGTCGCATCCGGCGGTGCGGCAGTGCGCCGTCGCAGCCGTGCCAGCCGTCGCCGGCAACGGCGGGCTGGAGCCGGTGCTGACCGCATACCTGGTTCCGGCAGCCGGGTTGGCCGTCACCGACGTGCACACATATGCGGCGCGGCGGCTGCCGGACTACATGCTGCCCAGCGCATTCGCGGTCGTCCCGGAGATACCGCTGAGCGTGAGCGGCAAGCTGGACCGCTCCGCACTGCCGGCGGCGGCCGCGGTCGCCGAACGCGCCTACCGTGAGCCGGCGACGCCGACCGAGCGGCGGATCTGCTCGATCTACGCCCGGCTGTTCGACCGCGAGCGGGTCGGTGCCGAGGACTCGTTCTTTGCCATGGGCGGCCATTCGCTGCTGGCCGCCCGGCTGGTCGCGGCGCTGCGCGCCGAATTCGGTGTCGAACTGTCGGTGCGGGCGGTCTTCGACACTCCGACTCCCGGCGGGCTGGCCGCAAAGCTGGTGGAGAAGTTCCGTGCCGAGTTCGGCCTGGATCTGGACGGCTTGGAGTTCGACGACGGATTCGACGCCGCCTCGGACGCCGTGCGCGCCGCCGGGGACGCGGTGGGGCGTCCTGGCGTCGCCGCCGCCGTTCGCCCGCAACACATCCCGCTGTCGTACTCGCAACTGGCCGGATGGTTCCAGCACCGGATCGAGGGTGCCCGCGACGGCTTCAACCTGCCGTTCGCGCTGCGCATCAGTGGCCGACTGGATGCCGCAGTGCTCGCCGACGCACTCAACGACGTGGTGGCGCGCCACGACGTGCTGCGGACCAATTTCGGTGAACACCAAGGTGTTCCGTATCAGTTCGTGCATCCGCAACTGCACCTGGAGTTACCGGTCGAGCACGTCGGCGCGGATCGGGTCGACGCGGTGATCGCCGAGCTGCGCCGCCATGTCCTGACCCCGGAGTCCGGGCCGCTGATCCGGGCGAAGCTGCTGGCCGTCGACGCCGAGGTCCACGTGCTGTTCGCGATCGTGCATCACCTGGTCTGCGATCATGTTTCGCTGGGCATCGTCTTCGACGAGCTGATCGGCGCCTACCGGGCCCGGCTGGCCGGGCAGCCGCCGCAGTGGCCCGCGCCGCCGATCCAGTTCGCGGATTACGCGCTGTGGCAGCGCGACGCCTTCGACACCCCGGCCGGCTGGGGAAGCGACGAGGTGGCGTACTGGCGCGACGCGTTGGCCGGCCTGCCCGACGAGATCCACATCGGCGCGGATCACCAGCGCCGGCCGCTGGTCGGCAAGCGCGGCCGGGTGGTGCACTTCACGCTGCCGGCCACCCGGCGCGCGGCGCTGGTGCGGCTGGGTGAGTACAGCGGCGCCACCGAATTCATGGTGTATCAGGCCGCCGTCGCGGTGTTGCTGCACAGCCTCGGTGGTGGACTCGACATCGCGGTGGGCACCCCGGTCACATCCCGGGTAGAACCGGCGACGGCCAACGTCGTCGGCCTGCTCGCCAACGTGGTGGTGCTGCGCAACGACCTATCCGGCGACCCAACGCCGCGTATCATCCTCGCTCGCAGCCGCGACCTGGTGCTCGACGCGTTCGCCCACCAGGAAGCCCCGATCGAGCGGGTGGTGGAGGCGGTGCGGCCGGTGCGCTCTCAATTCCGGAATCCGCTCTACCAGAACATGATCCACTTCCGCGGTGCCGACTGGGCGGTGGCACCGCGTGACCTCACCGAAACCGGGGAGACCACCGTCGTAGCACTGCCGGTCGATTTCGACGTCTCACTGCTCGATCTGGACCTGGGCCTGACCGTGACGTCGGACGGGGCGCTCGAGGTGCGGGTGGTCGCCAACGCCGACCTGTACGAAACGCGGACGGTCCAGTTGATCGCCGAGGCGTTCGACGCCGTGCTGGCCGCGTTCGAACAGACACCGGACCGGCCGGTGTCGACGCTGCAGCTACTGCCGGCCGGCGTGTTGGCGACGCTGCTGGCCCCGCCCGCCGCCGCGGATCGGCCGCCGGTACCGGGTGGTTCGGCGCAGACCGAGCGGGTGCTGATCACCCTGCTGGAGCAGTTGCTCGACATCAGCGGCGTCGGCCGTGACGACAACTTCTTCGCCCTCGGCGGTGACAGCATCATCTGCCTCAAATGGTCGGCCCAGGCCAGCGAGGTCGGACTTGCCCTGACACCGGCGATGGTGTTCGAGCACCTGACGATCGGGGAGCTGGCCGCCGCTACCGACTCCGCGAACGCCGGCGAACCGGCAGCCCCGGACCGGGAGTACCCACCGATGAGCACATCGGGCCTCGGCGCCGACGAGTTGGCCCGGCTCGCCGCGGCCTGGGACGAGCGGGCGTGAGGGCGACCGCTGCCCAGATCGACGACGTTCTGGCGCTGAGCCCGCTGCAAGAGGGGCTGTTCGCCCTGCACAAACTGGCCGCCGGCGGCACCGACCCCTACAGCATGCAGTTCGTGGTCGACGTCGACGGCCCGGTCGACGTCGGGTTGCTGCGCCGCAGCGCCGAGGCCATGCTGGTGCGGCACCCGAACCTGCGGGCGGTGTTCTGGGACCGCGACGTGGCCAGGCCGGTGCAGATCGTGCCGTCCGAGGCGAGGCTGCCGTGGTCGGAACGGATCGCGGCGCCCACCGAATTCGACGCTATCTGCCGATCGGAGCGGCGCCGGCCGTTCGACCTGAGCCGCGGCCCGGCGC
>NZ_JBYCKY010000030.1:0-16274 GCF_057473605.1 Mycobacterium sp. TH-M82
CGAAGGTGAATCGTCGACCCGCAGCGATATCGACGAGGGCCTGCAGGTCGGGATTCAACCGCGCCCGCTTGCGCAGATGTGCTCCGACGTTCATCGCGCCTCCTTCGGTCACGCCATCAGGCGTCCTCCAGCAGATCCGGGGTGACTGCCGATTCGGTGTCCGCAATCCCCTCCTGTTTGGCCCTCCGGTCGGCCATCGACAGCAGCCTCCGGATCCGGCCAGCCACAGCATCTTTCGTCATCGGCGGGTCTGCGAGCCGACCGAGTTCTTCCAGCGACGCCTGGCGGTGTTGGACGCGCAGCTTGCCGGCCGCGGCCAGATGTCCGGGCACCGTGTCGCCGAGGATCTCCAGAGCGCGCTCGACCCGGGCGGCCGCGGCCACCGCGGCCCGTGCCGACCGGCGCAGATTGGCATCGTCGAAGTTGGCCAACCGATTGGCGGTGGCCCGCACCTCGCGACGCATCCGGCGCTCTTCCCAGATCAGCCGGGTGTCCTGGGCACCCATCCGGGTCAGCAGCGCTCCGATCGCCTCGCCGTCGCGGACCACAACCCGGTCGGCACCGCGGATCTCTCGCGCCTTTGCACTGACTCCCAGCCGGCGTGCCGCGCCGACCAACGCCAGTGCGGCCTCCGGTCCCGGGCAGCTGACCTCCAACGCTGACGATCGTCCGGGCTCGGTGAGCGATCCGTGCGCCAAAAACGCTCCGCGCCAAGCGGCCTCGGCGTCGGCGACGCTGCCGCCGACTACCTGGGCGGGCAAGCCGCGCACCGGGCGGCCCCTTAAGTCCAGCAAGCCGGTCTGGCGCGCCAACGCCTCGCCGTCCTTGGCAACCCGCAACACATAACGGGTGTTCCTGCGGATGCTGCTGGCCGACAACACGTGCACGATCGCGGTGTAGCCGTACAGATCGAAGATGTCCTTACGCAGCCGGCGCACGATGACGCCCAGGTCCACCTCGGCTTCGACCACCACCTGCCCGGCCACGATCTGCAACCCGCCGGCGAACCGCAGCAGTGACGCGACCTCGGCGCGGCGCGCACTCACCGAGCTGACCACCAGACGGCTCAGCTCGTCTTTGACTTCGGCCGTCATCGCCATGGCTCGCCACCTCCCGGCCCGATCCCACTGGGTCCACCCACACCGCTGTGCCGGCCACCGTCAACGGGGGACGCAGCGGAGGTCGGCACCGTGGGCGACGCGGTGCCGTCGTCACGCCCCCGCAGCCCGTCCAGAGCAGCCGCCAGTTTTTCTGGGTCATGTAAAGGTGTACCAGGTCTGGCGACGTCGACGAACTGCACGGCGGCCTGTAGCACGCTGGCGGTGCGGCACAGTTGCTCTCGCTCTCGCTCACTGGTCACCCGCTCGGCATCGATGATGATGTGGTGGACGGTGAATCCGGGTGCGTGCTGCGCGAGCACATGCAGGTGACGCTCGACCGAGAACCCGGCCGTCTCCCCCGGTTCGGCTGCCAGGTTGAGCACCAGGGCACGCCGAGCCGTGGTCGCCTGTAACGCTGCGGCCAGTCCGGGCACCAGCACGTGTGGGATCACACTGGTAAACCACGATCCCGGTCCGAGCACCACGAGGTCCGCGGCCATGATCGCGTCCACGGCCTGCCGGGTGGCCGGCGGGTCGTCGGGCAGCAGCCTCACCCGGCGCACCTTGCCCGGCGTGGTCGCGATCGCCACCTGCCCGCGGATCACCCCGAACATCCGTGGATCGGCGTCCAGCCCCGACACGTCGGCCTCGATCTGCAGCGCGATCGGGCACATCGGCAACACCCTGCCATTCACGCCCAGCATGCGGCCCAACTCGTCGAGGGCCGCCACCGGGTCGGCCAGCACCTCGTTGAGGCCGGCCAGCAGCAGGTTGCCGATCGGATGCCCGGCCAAAGCACCGCTGCCGCCGAACCGGTGCTGCAGGATGGTGGCCCACAACCGCCCGGATGGGCTGTCGGATGCCAACGCGGCCAGCGCCATCCGAAGATCGCCCGGCGGCACCACATCCAACTCGGCGCGCAGCCGCCCGGACGAACCGCCGTCATCGGCGACGGTGACCACCGCGGTCACGTGCGGTGTCAACCGACGTGCAGCCGACAGCGTCGCGTACAGACCGTGCCCGCCGCCCAGCGCGACAATGCTTGGGCTGGACCGATACCCGGCTTGCACACTCATTCGCGGCCCAGGTCCCGGTGTAACACCCGTACCGAGAGCCGGGCTTTAATGTCCTGGATTCCCTGGATGTCCTGGATGTCCTGAGTGTCCTGGGCCTCCAGCCGCCGCGCCAGCGCTTCGGCGATGGCGACACTGCGATGCTTGCCGCCGGTGCAACCGATGGCGACGGTCATGTAGCGCTTCCCTTCTCGGCGATAGCCCTCGACCACCAGGGACAATAGCCGGTGGTAGGTCTGAAGAAACTCGCCGGCGCCCGGCCGGCTCAGGACGTAGTCGCGCACCGCCGGGTTCTGGCCGGTGTGCGGACGCAGTTCGTCAACCCAGTGCGGGTTAGGCAGGAACCGAACATCCACCACCATGTCGGCGTCCATCGGTAAACCGTACTTGTAGCCGAACGATTCCATGGTGATGCTGGTGGGTGCTACGCCGGATACCTCGCCGAACGCCCCCTCGATGCTTTCCCGCAGCGCCCGCACCGACAGCGCCGACGTGTCGATGACGAGTTCGGCGGTCGCGCGGACCGGCATCAGCATGGCGCGCTCGGCGGCGATGCCCTCGGCGAGAGTCTGCCGGCCCTGCAGCGGGTGACTTCGCCGGTTCTGCTCGTAGCGGCGAATCAGCACGTCGTCCGACGCCTCCATGAACAGCACCTGGGGCTTGATGCCGCGGGTGGCCAACTCGGTGCGCACCGATTCGAGATCTCCGGTGAACCCGGCCGAACGCACGTCCATCACCATGGCAAGCCGGGTGATCCGCGATCCCGCCGCCAGCCCGAGGTCCACCATCTGGGTGATCAGCTCGGAGGGCAGGTTGTCTGCAACGTACCAGCCGAGATCCTCGAGCACCTTCGCCGCGGTGTCGCGCCCGGCCCCGGACAGCCCGGTCACCAACACGACGTCGATTCCGGATCCGGGGGCGCCCCGGTGGCGGTCCCGCACGCCCTTGCCCGTCTGGCCGGTCATCCCGATGCCCGCTCCTGATCGGCGGCACCGGCAGCGCGACCGGGATCCAGTGCCTCCAACACGGCCGCGGCAGTCGTAGCGCCGATGCCCGGGACGGACGTGATCTCTTCCAGAGTTGCCCTTTTCAACCGTGCCACCGACCCGAAATGCGAGATCAGCACCTTACGCCGGTGTCCGCCAAGCCCGGGAACCGAGTCCAGCACCGACGCCGTCATCCGTTTGGAGCGTTTGCTGCGATGATAGTTGACGGCGAACCGGTGCGCTTCGTCGCGAACCCGCTGCAGCAGATAGAGGCCCTCGCTGTGCCGCGGCATGATCACCGGGTCCGGCTCGGACGGCACCCAAACCTCCTCCAGCCGCTTGGCCAGGCCGACCGCGGCGACGTCGGTGACACCGAGTTCGTCGAGCACCGCCTGCGCGGCGTTGACCTGAGGTGCGCCGCCGTCGACGACGTAGAGGTTCGGCGGGTAGGCGAACCGGTGCGATTTCCCTTCGGCCGTCAGCAGATCCGGATGCTGCTGATCGTGCACATGCCTCAGGAACCGGCGTCTGGTCACCTCGGCGATCGAGGCGACGTCGTCGGAGTGTCCATCGCCGGCGGCTTCCCGGATCGCGAAGTGACGATAATCAGATTTTCGGGGTAGACCGTCTTCGAACACCACCAGCGAGGCCACCACGTCGGTGCCCTGCACGTGGCTGACGTCGACACACTCGATGCGCAGCGGCGCATCGGCCAGGCCTAGCGACTCCTGAATGTTCTGCAGTGCCACCGATCTGGCATTGAAGTCACCGGCCCGCCTCAGCTTGTGCTGCTGCAGCGCCTCCTTGGCATTTCGCTGAACGGTTTCGGCAAGCGTCCGCTTGTCACCGCGATGCGGCACCCGCAGTGTCACGCGCGATCCACGCAACCCGGACAGCCAACTGGTCAGCTCGTCGGCATTGCCGGGCAGGCACGGCACCAGCACTTGGCGCGGTACCGGGTTGGTCGCCTCGTCGGCGGACAAACCAAGTTCGGCCTGCTCGGCGTAGAACTGCGTCAAAAATTGCTCGACTAGTTGTGCATCACCGGAATCTGTTGGATCACCGGATTTCTCGATGATCCAGCCGCGCTGGCCGCGGACCCGGCCGCCGCGCACGTGGAACACCTGCACCGAGGCCTCCAACTCGTCGTCGGCGAAAGCCATCACGTCGGCATCGGTGCCGTCGCCGAACACCACGGCTTGTTTCTCCAATGCCCGCCTCATCGCAGCGATGTCGTCCCGCAGGCGGGCCGCCTTCTCAAAGTCGAGTCGTTCGGCGGCATCGGCCATCTGCTTTTCCATGCCCCGGATGAAGCGGTCGGTTTTGCCGGACAGGAAGTCGCAGAAGTCCTCCACGATTCGCCGGTGCTCCTCGCCGCTGACCCAGTCGACGCAGGGCGCCGAACACTTGCCGATGTAGCCGAGCAGGCAGGGCCGGCCGATCTGCTGCTGGCGCTTGAACACCCCGGCCGAGCAGGTTCGTGCCGGAAACACCCGCAGCAGCAGGTCCAGCGTCTCGCGAATGGCCCAGGCATGGGAGTAGGGCCCGAAATAACGCACCCCGTTGCGGCGCGGACCCCGATAGACCATCAGCCGCGGGTATTCCTCGTTGAGGGTGACCGCCAGCACCGGATAGGTCTTGTCGTCGCGGTAGCGGACGTTGAAGCGCGGATCGAACTCCTTGATCCAGTTGTACTCCAGTTGCAACGCCTCGACCTCGGTGTTGACCACCGTCCACTGCACCGTCGCCGCGGTGGTCACCATCTGGCGGGTCCGCGGGTGCAGGCCGGTGATGTCGGCGAAGTACGACGTCAGCCGACTGCGCAGGTTCTTGGCCTTGCCGACGTAGATGACGCGGTCATGCGAGTCCCGGAACCGGTAGACGCCGGGCTCGACCGGAATGGATCCGGGGACCGGACGGTACGTCGCGGGATCTGGCACGCAATCCAGGCTAGTCTGCGGTGAGCATGCGCAGAGTCGCCCTGCCGAGGCTCCGCAACTGCGAGTCTGCGCATGCTCACGGAGGCGGAGGGAGGCGGGGGTTAGCCTCTCCGGTAGCGGGCGACCAGCGCGCGCACCGCCTCCATGGCGTCCACGGCGCGTTCCCTGTCGACGGACTGGATCGCCATCACCGGGATGTACTCGTCGTCGGGCAGGTCGACCCGCGCCCAGCGTTTCCCGACCGGATAGGACACCCCGGTAACCTGCGACCACGGGATCAGCTGGTCACCGAACAGGTTGCGCACCGACAACCCGGCCGCACCCACCCGCAGCCGGGGGCGGGTGAACAGCAGAATCCCGCCGGCAATGATGATGCCCAGCCCGGCGATCGCCACCTGGTCGGAGGTTTGGAAGATCACGCCGCTGGTTTTGACCTTGAGCAGGACGCCTACCACGATGTGCGCGGCTGCGATCAGAAACGCCGCACCGCAGGCGAAGTACGGCATCAAGTGGGGGCGCACCACAATGTCCCATTCGTCCCATTCGTCCCGCCCGGTCGGGACCGTCATCGCGCAGCGCGCAGATCGCGCAGAGTCACCGCGGTGCTCAGTGCAGCTGCAGTCGCCTGCGCCCCTTTGTCTTCGGACGACGCCGGCAGCCCGGCGCGTTCCAGCGCCTGCTGTTCGGTGTCGGTGGTCAGCACACCGTTGGCCACCGGTGTCGCCTCGTCCAGCGAAACCCGGGTGAGGCCCTGCGTCACCGCATCGCAGACATAATCGAAATGCGGTGTGGCGCCGCGGATCACCACACCCAGAGCGACAACGGCATCATGGTCGCGGGCCAGTTCCTGCGCTACCACCGGGATCTCGATCGCACCGAGCACCCGCACCACCGTCGGGCTGTCGATACCCGACTCGGTGGCCACCCTGCGCGCACCGGCCAGCAGAGCGTCGCAGATCCTTGCGTGCCAGGTGCTGGCCACGATCGCCAGCCGCACGCCGGACGCGTCCAGCACCGGCATCTCCGGCACTCCCCCGGCTGGGCTCACAAGCCCCGGCTCACAGCGCACCGCCGAATTCGCCGGGCAGATGGCAGGATCCGTCGTAGTCCTCCAGTCCGGTCAGGTCGTGGCCCATCCGATCGCGTTTGGTTATCAGATACCGGATGTTGTCGGCGTTGGCCCGCACCGGCAGTGGCACCCGTTCGATGATGCGCAGCCCGTAGCCGTCCAGCCCAACCCGTTTGGCCGGATTGTTGGTCAACAGCCGCATCGAGCGGACCCCGAGATCGACCAGGATCTGCGCGCCGGTGCCGTAGTCGCGGGCGTCGGCGGGCAGCCCCAACTTGAGGTTGGCGTCGACGGTGTCGTGGCCGGCGTCCTGCAGCTGGTAGGCCTGCAGCTTGTGCATCAGCCCGATGCCTCGGCCCTCATGTCCGCGCATGTAGAGCACCACGCCGCGTCCCTCGCGCGCCACCATCGCCATCGCGGCGTCCAACTGGGGTCCGCAGTCACAGCGGCGTGAGCCGAACACGTCGCCGGTCAGGCACTCGGAGTGCACCCGCACCAGTACGTTGTCGCCGTCGGCGATCTCACCGCGGACCAGGGCGACATGTTCGACGTTGTCGTAGATGCTGGCGTAGCCGATCGTCCGGAACTCGCCGTGCCTGGTCGGGATCCGCGCTTCGGCGACCCGTTCGACCTGCTTTTCGTGTTTACGGCGCCACTCGATCATCTCGGCGATCGAGATCAGCGCCAGGCCGTGCTCGTCAGCGAAGACGCGCAGCTCCTCGGTGTGGGCCATGGCGCCTTCGTCCTTCTGGCTGACGATCTCGCAGATCGCGCCAGCAGGCTGCAGCCCCGCCAGCCGGGACAGGTCGACGGCGGCCTCGGTGTGGCCGGGCCGGCGCAGCACACCGCCTTCCTTGGCGCGCAGCGGAACGACGTGACCCGGGCGGGTGAAATCCTCGGCGACACTTGTGGGGTCGGCTAGCAGCCGCATCGTTGTGGCCCGGTCCGAGGCGGAGATGCCGGTACCCACATTGTGTTTCGCGTCTACGGTGATGGTGAACGCGGTTCCGTGCTTGTCCTGGTTCAGCGCATACATCGGCAGCAGGCCCAGTCGGTCGCAGATCGCGCCGTCCAGTGGCACACACAGATACCCGGAGGTGTAGCGCACCATGAAGGCCACCAGCTCCGGGGTGGCCTTCTCGGCGGCGAAGATCAGGTCGCCCTCGTTCTCGCGGTCCTCGTCGTCGATGACGATGACGGCCTTTCCCGCCGCGATGTCGGCAACCGCACGCTCGACGGTGTCCAACTTGGTCATCCGCGCCACCTAGTCAAAGTACGTCACTCAACCGCCCTCAGTAAGCGTGTCCGGGCAGAGGTGGTGTCGGGCGGCGTCGACGATGGCCGGCCCCCAGTCTTTGTAGAACCCCCGAAAGTGCGTCTCGTGGACTTCCTCGGGTGATATCCCGCGGTGTAGATCGTCGCAGATCCAGTGCCCGGCCTGCAGCGCTCCAGTCGGAGGCCGCACGGGGACGTCGAACTGTGTTAACTCAAAGAGGTAAGCGCGCTCTGCCGGGTTGGGATGCTTCTCGTCAGCGTTCGAGGTCGGCGCCAGCAGAACCGGTGCCAGGACGAGCCCTGCTGCCAGCGCTTGTTTCCTCACCTGCCTCCCCCTTGCCTGGATCTGGCGGGTTGTAGGACCAACCCGACTGGTTGGGCGCACTGTCCGAAACGCCTTTGACGTGCTAATCCAGCGTAGTAGCACCACTGCTTCGCGGCCATGAGCCGCTCGACATACTTGGCGATCACGTCCATATATTCTGGTTGACCTGCGAAGACACCGTGCATTCGGGCATCGGAGGCCAGCGGTGGAGCAGAGTGTGTCACCGACCTTCATCCCGCGGCCGCAGCGGCGACATCTACAGTTTTCGGACATGATCCGACGCATGGCGGTCATGGCACTGGTTGCTCCGATGCTATGGCTTGCAGCACCGGCGCACGCGAACGATCAAACTTACCTCGACTACCTCGACGCACACGGCTTCAAATACCAAAACCGGCCGGGCCTTGCCACGCCCGAGGGGGCGGTACGTTTCGGCCAGATCATCTGCGACAACCTCCGCCACGGTCGCCCGCCTCGCGATCGCTTCGACAAGACGATCGCCAACTCGATCAGCCAAGTGATGGTCGATGCCGCCCAGCATGAACTGTGCCCGGACACCCTCGGCGGGACCGCACAACCGACGCCGGAGCGGCCACCCACCCAGGCCGTGCCGACGCCACCGGAAACCCCACCGCCGCCTGAGGCGCCACCGCCACCGGAGCCACCGGAGCCACCGGAGCCGCTGCCACCGGAGCCATCGGAGCCGCTGCCACCGGAGCTCAACCGGTGAAACCACTACCCAGGCGGCGTGGAGCCGGTCTTCGGGAGCAGCCGTTCGACATACTTCGCGATGACGTCGACTTCCAGGTTGACCAACGTGCCCACCGGAGCCCGGCCCAGGGTCGTCAGCTCGCGGGTGGTCGGTATCAGTGACACCTCGAAATGGTCGGCGCCCAGGCCACTGACGGTCAGCGAAATCCCGTCGACGGTGATCGAGCCCTTCTCCGCCAGGTAGCGCGACAGCTTCGCGGGCAGCCCGATCCGTACGACTTCCCAGTGCTCGGCCGGGGTGCGGGCCAGGATCTGCCCGGTGCCGTCCACGTGGCCCTGCACGAGGTGCCCGCCGAGCCTGCTGCCCAGGACCGCGGCGCGCTCCAGGTTCACCCGGCTGCCGATCTCGAGGCCGCCCAGACTGGACCGGTCCAGTGTCTCGCGCATCACGTCGGCGCAGAATCTGCCATCGGAGAACACCTGCACCACGGTCAGACACACCCCGTTGACCGCGATCGAGTCGCCGTGGCGGGCGTCGGCGGTGACAGCGGGTCCGCGGATGACCAGCCGCGCGGAGTCACCGAGGTCGTCGCTGCTCACCAGCTCGCCCAGCTCCTCGACAATCCCGGTGAACACCACACCAGGCTAAGTCGGCCCGGGTCGAATGTGCTGAATAGGCGAAGGCACCCTTTACGATGACACCCATGCGCAGACTCTTCGCCACCCTGACCACTCTGACCACCCTGACCACGGGACTCGCCGCCGCCGCCCTGATCGCCGGCTGTTCGTCATCGAAGCAGGCCGACGGACTGCCCGACGCCGCGACGCTCGTCAAGGAGGCCAGCACCGCCACCAAGGACCTCAAGAGCGCACACCTGGTGATCTCGGTGACCGGCAAGATCGAGAAGCTGCCGGTCAAGACACTGGAAGGCGATCTGACCAACGACCCCAGCACCGCAGCCAAAGGCGAGACCAAGATCACACTTCTCGGCTCGGATGTCGACGTGAAATTCGTGGTGATCGACGGCGAACTGTACGGGGCGATATCTGGCGACACCTACGACGACTTCGGGCCCGCTGTCAAAATCTACGACGTATCGGCGATCCTCGACCCGGACAAGGGCCTGGCCAACATACTGGCCAACTTCACCGACCCCAAGGTCGAGGGCCGGGAAACCATCGACAAACAGGACACCATCCGGGTCACCGGCACGGTTCCCGCCGACGCCGTGAACAAACTTGCGTCGCAGCTGGGCGCCACCGGGCCGATGTCGTCCACGGTCTGGATCCAGGAGGGCGGCGACCATGAGCTGGTACAGGCCCGGCTGGACACCAGCCCGGGCAACTCGATCCAGATGACCCTGTCCAACTGGAACGCGCCGGTGGCAGTCGAGAAGCCGGCGGGAGCCTGATGCGCACCCGCCCCGGGACCAGCCCCGAAACCAACCGTGGCCTGGCGATCGGCGCCGGTAGCCTCGCCGTCCTGCTGGGCGCCCTGGACACCTATGTCGTGGTGACCATCATGCGCGACATCATGGTCGGCGTCGACATCTCGATCAACAAGATCCAGCAGGTTACCCCGATCATCACGGGTTATCTGTTGTTCTACATCGCGGCGATGCCGCTGTTGGGCCGGGCTTCCGACCGGTTCGGCCGCAAGGTGTTGCTGCAGGCCAGCCTCGCGACGTTCGCCGTCGGGTCCGTGGTGACGGCACTGTCTGACGATCTGGCGACGCTGGTGGTCGGCCGCAGCATCCAGGGTTTCGCCAGCGGTGCGCTGCTGCCGGTGACGCTGGCCCTCGGCGCCGACCTGTGGTCGCAGCGCAACCGCGCCGCCGTGCTCGGCGGGATCGGCGCCGCTCAGGAGCTGGGCAGCGTGCTGGGCCCGCTGTATGGCATCGTCATCGTCTGGCTGCTTCGGGACTGGCGCGACGTGTTCTGGATCAACATTCCGCTGACAGCGATCGCGATGCTGATGATTCATGTCAGCATGCCGGCCAAAGCCAAAGACAACGGCCCGCCGGAACGCGTCGACGTCGTCGGTGGGCTGTTGTTGGCAATCGCGTTGGGCCTGGCGGTCATAGGCCTCTACAACCCGGAACCGAACGCCAAACATGCGCTGCCCAGCTGGGGGGTACCGGTGCTGGGGTTCGCGTTGCTCGCCACCGTCGCTTTCGGGGTGTGGGAGCGCTTCGCCCGGACGAAGCTGATCGACCCGGCCGGTGCGAGGTTCGGACCGTTCCTGGCCGCACTGGGCGTCTCGGTCTGCGCGGGAGCGGCGCTGATGGTGACGCTGGTCGACGTCGAGTTGTTCGGGCAGGGTGTGCTGGGCATGGATCAAAACCATGCGGCTCTATTGCTGATGCGGTTCATGTTCGCGCTGCCGATCGGCGCCCTGGTGGGCGGCTGGATCGCGACCAGGGTCGGCGACCGTGCGGTGACGGTCGTCGGGCTGCTCTTTGCAGCTGGCGGCTACTGGCTGATCAGCAAATGGCCGGTCGATTTGTTCACCTACCGGCACGACATCTTCGGCGTGTTCAGCGTCCCCGCGCTCGACACCGACCTGACGGTGGCCGGGCTCGGGCTCGGCCTGGTGATCGGTCCGATCACTTCGGCCGCGCTGCGGGCGGTGCCGCCGCGGGAACACGGTATCGCCGCGTCGGGTGTGGTGGTCGCCCGGATGACGGGCATGCTGGTCGGGATGGCGGCGCTGTCAGCGTGGGGGCTATACCGGTTCAACCAGATCGTCGCGGCACTGCCCAAGCCGACCGGTGGCAGCCTGGTCGAGAAACTGCACGCCACCGGGGACAACTACCGGCACGCGTTCGCCCTGATGTACGGGGATATCTTCAGCAAAACCGCGATCGTCTGCGCGGTGGGCGCCCTGCTCGGCCTGCTGATCGGCAGCAGCAAGGAACACGCCGAGGAGCCGGAAACCGATGCGGCGTTAGCCACCGCCCAGCACTGATTCTGCTACCCGTCGGTCAGGACGGCACCAGGCTCAGCAGCAGATCCGGGCCCACCCGCTGCACTTCGTCGAACCGCCAGCGCAGCGCCCGCGCGATGCTGGGCACCCCGACGTCATCGACGGCGGTGATCGGCCCACCCAACAGGATCGGCGCCACATAGGCCAGGATGCGATCGATCACCCCGGCCCGCAGGAACGCCCCCGCCAACGTCGGGCCGCCCTCGAGCAGCACGTCGGTGCGATCGGAGAGCGCCTTGAGCACCTCGGTCGGATCGTGGCTGCGGATCACCATGGTGCGTGAGTCGTCGTTGAGAACGCGTGCATCCGGAGGCAATTCCCGCTCCCCCACCACCACGCGCAGCGGTTGCCGCTCTGCCAGGGTGCCGTCGGGCAGCCGGGCGGTCAGCGTCGGGTCGTCGACGAACACGGTGCCGGTTCCGATCACGATCGCGTCGGCGGCCGCGCGGCGCCGGTGCAGATCGGCGCGTGCGGCATCGCTGGTGATCCACTGGCTGGAGCCGTCGGCGGCTGCGCTGCGGCCATCGATGCTGGTGGCGTATTTCCACGTCACGTGCGGAAGCCCGGTGCGCTGCTTGTGCAGCCACTCGCGCAGCGGCCCGGTGGTCACCAGTTCGGCCTGCACCCCGGAGTCCACGTGCACGCCTGCGGCGGCCAGCCGCGCCGCGCCGCCGGCGGCGACCGGGTTGGGATCGTCGACCGCGTAGGCCACCCGCGCCACACCCGCGGTCAGCAACGCATCGACGCACGGCGGGGTGGTGCCGTGGTGGTTGCATGGCTCCAGGGTGATGACCGCGGTACCGCCGGCGGCCAGCGCACCGGCGCGGCGCAGCGCTACCACCTCGGCGTGCGCGTGGCCCGCCGGTTCGGTGCCGCCGACGCCCACCACCTGGCCGCTGCGGTCCAGGATGACCGCCCCCACCGGCGGATTGGGGTAGGTGCTGCCCTTGACCCGCTCGGCGTGCTCGACGGCCACCTGCATCGCGGCAGCAAGGGCATCGGGGCCGAAGGAGGGCTTGTCGTTCACTGGCTGCTCATTGCCGCAGGTGCGGTGAGACCGCCGCGGCCCGCCGCCGTAGCGCCTCGACCGCTGCGGAGGGGTCGTGGGCGCCGTAGACAGCCGATCCGGCGACGAAGCAGTCGACACCGGCCTCGGCGGCCTGCTCGATGGTGTCGGCGTTGATCCCGCCGTCGATCTCGACCAGGATGCTCAGCTCGCCGAAGTCGACCATCTTGCGGACCGTACGAACCTTGCCGAGCACCTCGGGGATGAACTCCTGACCGCCGAAGCCGGGCTCGACCGACATCACCAGGAAGGTGTCGAAGCTGCCTAGGATCTCCAGGTAGGGCTCCAGCGGGGTGCCCGGCTTGACGCTCAGCCCGGCCTTGGCGCCAGCGGCCCGAATGTCGCGGGCGACCGCGACCGGGTTGTCGGTCGCCTCGGCGTGGAAGGTGACGTTGTAGGCGCCGGCTTCGGCGTACGGCGGCGCCCAGCGGCCCGGGTCCTCGATCATCAAATGGCAGTCCATCGGGATGTCGCTGGCCGCCAACAGGCTCTCCACCACCGGCAACCCGATGGTCAGGTTCGGCACGAAATGGGCGTCCATCACGTCGACATGCAGCCAGTCGGCTCCGGGCACCGCGGCGGCCGCCTCGGCCAGCCGGGCGAAATCGGCCGCCAGGATCGACGGCGCGATCATCGGCCGATGGGTCTGGGCTGACATGGGAGTGAGCTTACTGTTGCAACGGCTTCAGGGCCGCGGCGAACATCGCGTCGGTGCCGTGCCGGTGCGGCCACAGCTGCACGTAGGGGCCCTCTCCCAGATCGCCGGCCGGTGCGAACAACGGCCGGGCGTCCAACGCGGTCACCGGATGGCGGCGCAGCGCGTCGGCGACAACGCCCACCGTCTCTGCCAGGTGCGGCGAACACGTCGCGTACAGCACCACACCGCCGGGGCGGGTCAGTCCGATCGCGGCGGCCAGCAGTTCGCGCTGCAGCTTGGTCAGCACCGGGACGTCGGCGGGCTGGCGCCGCCAGCGGGCCTCCGGCCGGCGCCGCAACGCGCCCAGCCCGGTGCACGGCACGTCCACCAGAACCCGGTCGAAACCGGACTCCAGCCCGCTGCACCGGCCGTCGGCAGTCAGCACGTCGACCGGCAGTCCGCGGGTGTTGTCGGCCACCAGCTCCGCGCGTTTCGCCGACTGCTCCACCGCGGTGACGCGCGCAGCGGCGCCCGAGCCGATCCCGGCCAGCAGCGCGGTCTTGCCGCCCGGCCCGGCGCACAGGTCCAGCCACCGCCCGGTGTCGAAGTCCACCGGCGCCAGGGTCAGCGCGCGGGCGACCAGCTGGCTGCCTTCGTCTTGAACCAAGGCGTGGCCGTCACGCACCGGTGCCAGCCGCGCCGGGTCACCACCCGGCAGGTACACCGCGTACGGCGAATACCGGCCGGCGGTGCCACCCACCGCGACGGCCAGCTCGGCGGCGGTCAGCGCGCCGGGCCGCACAGCCAGATGCACCTGGGGGCGGTCGTCGTTGGCGGCCAGCGCCGCGTCGAGCTCGCCGGCGGCCGCGCCCAGCGCGTCGGCGAACGCCTGGGCGATCCACCGTGGGTGGGCGTGGACGAACGCAGCGTGGCCCACCGGGTCGCGTGCCGGGTCGGGGGCCAGCTCTGCGGCCCAGGACGCCTCGTCGCGGGCGCTGATGGTGCGCAGCACGCCGTTGACGAACCCCGCTCGCGCCGAGTCGAATTCGAGGCCGGCCTGCTCGACGGTGGTGGATACCGCGGCGTGCTGCTCGACCCGGGTGCGCAGTAGCTGATAGCTGCCCAGCCGCAACAGGTCCAGCAGCACGGGATCGATCGTATCGACGCCCCGCGCGGCGGCCGCAGCGATGATCGCGTCCAACAGCCCGCGGATCCGGCAGGTGCCATAGGTCAGCTCGGTGGCGAAAGCGGCGTCGCGTCCGATGATTTCACGCTCGCGCAGCAGCGCAGGCAGCGCCAGATTGGCATAGGCGTCGCGCTGCGAGACCGCGCGCAGTACGTCGAACGCGGCGCGGCGTGCCGGGTCCAGTGGTTTGCGGCGCGGTTTAGCCGGCCTACGTCGGGGAGGCTTTCGTGGTACCGACGTGCGGCGCGGGTGGGTCATGACGCGTGTGCCGCGGGGCCGAGCCGGGCGCCGCGCGCCCAGTCGGCTGCGTCCATGGGTTTCTTTCCGGGCGGCTGTATTTGGTCCAGCCGGACCGGCTGTGAGCCGGTACCGATCCACACGTCATGCCGATCGGCGTGAATAGCACCGGGCTGCAATGTCTTTGGTGTTGTGGTGTCGATGCGCACCGGCCCGAGCTTGACTCGCAGTTCGCCGACCAGGGTCCAGGCGCCCGGATGTGGGGTCACCGCGCGGATCCGCCGCTCGACGACGTGAGCAGGGAGGTCCCAGCGCACCCGGGCCCCTTCGACGGTGATCTTCGGCGCGTAGCTGACCCCGTCGAGCGATTGCGGCACCGGGTCGACCGTGCCGTCGGCGACACCGTCGAGGGTTGCCGAAAGCAGCTCGGCACCGGATACCGCCAATCGGCCCAGCAGGTCGCCGGCGGTGTCGGCGGGCCGGATCACCTCGGTGACCACTCCGTAGACCGGACCGGAGTCCAGCGCCGGTTCGATCCGGAAAGTGGTGGCGCCGGTGACCGCATCGCCGGCCGCGATCGCCGCCTGCACAGGGGCCGCGCCCCGCCAGGCCGGCAGCAGCGAGAAGTGCAGGTTGATCCAGCCGTGGGGGGGTAGCGACAGCAGTGCGTCGCCAAGCAGTGCACCGTAAGCCACCACCGCGCAGCAATCCGGCGCCAGCTTCCACAGTTCCGCGACCGACTCGGCAGCGTTGGGCTTGGGTGGGCGCAGCACCGGGATGTTGTGGTCGAGCGCCAGTCGCGCCACCGGCGAGGGCTGCGGGTGTCTGTGCCGGCCGGCGGCGGCGTCGGGCCGGGTGAGCACACCGAGCACCTCGTGGCGCGGTGAGCCGATGAGACGACGCAGCGCGGGCAGCGCGGCATCGGGGGTGCCGGCGAACACGAGGCGCACCGGCCAGAGCGTACCCGGAAGAGATCGGCACCAGCGCCGAATTCATCCTGGCCCTGCTGGAGGTACACAGTGGTCGACATTGATTGCATTGCGGGAGTGCTGGTGTTACCCCAGTTGACGTTAGCCGAGTTGAAGCCGAAAGTATTGACGTCGCCGGGCACCCGAATCGAGGCAGCGATGGCAGAATACTCCGTGCCCGCCGGGTTGACCGGTGAGGAACACCCGCGGCACCGCGTCCAGGTGACGGTGGTGACCGTCGGAGATGGGGCGCGGTTCCGGGTGACCCGCGTCGGCGCCGGCAGCGGCGTGCCCGTCGTGCTGATCCCGGGGGCCTTCGACAACCGCCGTCTGAACCTGTGGCCGGGCGGGGGCGGGCTGGCCGACATGCTGGCCGGCGCCGGGTTCGATGCGTGGATCGTCGAGCGGCGCGGAACCGGCGGGGTGGCCGTCGCGGCCGGGGTTCGTGCGGGGTGGCAGGAGCTGGTCCGGGTCGATCTGCCGGCCGTTCAAGAGCTGGTGGCGGCGCAGACCGACCGCAGCGCGTTCTGGGTCGCGCATTCCTTGGGCGGTGTGGCACTGGCCCGCGCTGTCGCCGAGACGATGCGGCCGGTCGCGGGGCTGGTGCTGGTCAACGCCGCCGTCGACATCCCGCTGCTGGCCAATCCGGTCATCACCGCGGTGTTGCGCGCCCGGCTGTGGGGTGGTGTGTTCCCGGCCCGGCGGTTGCGCCTCG
>NZ_JBYCKY010000031.1:0-9075 GCF_057473605.1 Mycobacterium sp. TH-M82
GATATCGCGGAACAAGCGGCGCAGGGGCGCCGGTGTATGGCGGTTGACCAGTTCTTGGTACCGCTCCGAATTTAGCTCCAGTCCGCGTAGCACCTGCGCGTTGATGTCCTTTTGTGAAACCGGCCGCAGCGGGGCATTGGCTAGGTCCGCCTCCCACTCGGCGATCTGTTGAAGGGGGCGGAGATCGGCGTACAGGAAGTGCCCGCCGGGGCGGAGCACGCGCGCCACCTCAGTGAGGAAGCGGGGGTAGTCAGGGTAAAGGTGCGCAGCCTCGACATTGATCACGGCATCGAAGGATTGACCTGGAAAAGGCAGCTTCTCCGCGTCGCCGTGGATGAAATCCAGGCCGGGCAGTTTGTGCTTTTTGCGGCAAAACGCGATGCCTGCCGGGTTCAAGTCAAGCCCGGTGTAGGAAGCCGGGTGCAGAGTGCGCATGATGTAGGAGGCGGCGCCGCCGTGGCCACAACTGACCTCCAGCACCTGCTTGCCGCTGAGATCCACCTGGCTCGCCGTGCGGTGGTAGAGCTGGATGCAGTACCGGTCGGGTTCGTCGGACGCCTCTAGCGGCAGGGCCATCGGCGGATCCTCCTCGTAGCCCCAGTTGAGGAACAGCACCTCGTCGGTGCCGAGCCGGCGGGTCATGAGGCTGTAGCCGTACTTACCGATGACTTTTCCGAATTGCCGATGCGAGAAGCCGACGGCTGCGTTCAATAACGGACCATAAATACGCCCTACCACTGGATAAGTATGGCATGACTGGCGGGTCCAGCGCCAAGCAAGGGTGCCAAGGGCGCGAACATCGCGAACGTCGCCGAGCTGCCAAACTCCGGCCGCAGTGTCTGCAGCACTTCACGCCACGAAACTGGTAGGGGTCAAGCCGGAAGCATCGGCGGCGCTTGAGCTTTTGAGCGAATAGGAGGGATCCGTCGATGCTTCGTCATGGTCACGGCCTGGCCACAACGACACGTCGATCACGTCACAGGGGGCTCATTTTTCCCATCTACCCCAGTAGCCTCAAACTGCAAAATTTGACAGGAGTAATATCATCGGGATGTCAGGGGGTCTCAAGTGTTATCGCGTCAAGCGTGCGTTCACGCGCGGGCTGAGGTGTTGGCCGGCGCCGGCCGGGGGTCTCCGGCGCCGTCGCGGCGTCGGAAAACGATAGGTGTCCGGGAGCCGTTACTGACGTGCGAACCCGCGACCGATGAGGAGACGTGATGTGGTTGCCCTGTTCATGGACTCGGCAAATCGGGTGGCGATGTGCCGCTTCGACGATAAAGCTCGGTGTCAAGCCCCGGCGCCGCACCAAGCCGACGTTTTGCCAGCTCGAATCACGGGTCGACCACTAGCGAACTTTGGAGAGAGATGACCGAATTCGATTCTGCCCCTGACGGGGTGACCATTTCCAATTCATCCTTTCCGTTGTCCACGATGAGTAGCCCGTTAGCGACCCCTGTCGCTGTCATCGGCATGTCCTGCCGGCTTCCCGGAGGCATCGATTCACCGGAGCTGCTATGGCAGGCGCTGCTATGCGGCGAGGATGTAGTCACCGAAGTTCCTGCCGACCGCTGGGATGCTGACGAGTACTACGATCCCGAGCCCGGCGTGCCCGGCCGCTCGGTGTCGAAGTGGGGTGCATTCCTGGACGACGCGGCAGGCTTCGACGCCGACTTCTTCGGGATCTGTGAGCAGGAAGCGACCCTGATGGATCCACAGCACCGCTTGCTTTTGGAAACAGCCTGGGAAGCCATGGAGCACGCCGGATTCACCCCGGCGACAGTCGCCGACTCGCTAACGGGTGTGTTCGTCGGACTGACGCACCTGGACTACCAAATACTCACCGCTGACGCCCACGCCATCGAGGGGCCTTACGGGAACATCGGCACGAATCCCAGTCAGGCGTCGGGACGGATCGCGTACGCTCTGGGGGTCCACGGCCCCGCTGTAACGATAGACACCGCTTGCTCTTCTGGCCTGTTCGCTGTCCATATGGCCTGCCGCAGTCTGCACAACGGCGACAGCGATCTTGCCTTCGCGGCCGGCGTGAACGTGATGCTGGAACCGCGAAGGTTCGTCTCGGGCTCGGCGCAGGGTCTGGCATCTCCTACGGGACGCTGTCGCGCGTTCGACGAGGGCGCCGACGGGTTCGTGTCGGCCGAGGGCTGCATAGTGCTATTGCTCAAGCGGTTACCGGATGCGGTAGCCGATGGCGACCGGATCCTGGCTGTGGTGCGCGGCACGGCCGCCAATCAGAACGGCCATACCGTCAATATCGTCACGCCGTCGGAGACCGCGCAGACCGCGGTGTACCGGACTGCGCTATCCGCGGCGGGCGTGGAGGCCAACACGGTCGGCATGGTTGAGGCGCACGGCCCCGGCACCCCGGTGGGTGATCCCATCGAGTACGCCAGCCTTGCAGGGATATACGGCACGGCGGGCCCGTGTGCATTGGCTTCGGTCAAGACTAACTTCGGGCATGCTCAGTCCGCTGCCGGGGTGCTGGGACTGATGAAAGCGATCCTCGCCCTACAGCATGGCGTGATCCCACAGAACCTGCACTTCACGCGGTTGCCGGATCGCCTGGCCGCTATCGAGACCGAACTGTTCGTGCCTACCGAAAACACTGCATGGCCGACCAACGGCCAGCACCCGCGACGGGCGGCCGTGTCGTCGTATGGATGGTCGGGAACGAACGTACATGCCATTGTCGAGCAAGCACCGGCAGGCCCTGAAACCGTTGCACCGAAAGAGAATTCACCGGCTCGCGCAGTCACCGGCTCGCTTCTTTTCCCGCTGTCGGCCACATCATCGGATGGACTGCGGCGCACCGCGGGCCGGTTCGCCGAATGGCTCGACGCTGGTACATCGAGCGTCGAGTTGTCAGATCTCGCTTACACGCTGGCTCGCCGGCGTGCGCACCGCCCGGTACGGACGGCAGTGTTCGCAAGCAGCCGATCGGAATTGGTCGGGGCTTTACGCGATGTCGCTGCCAGTGACGTGCCTTATCAGACCACGGTCGGCCGGGACGACACAGGGCCGGTGTGGGTATTCTCCGGGCAAGGTTCGCAGTGGGCGGGCATGGGTGACGAGCTGCTCGCCACCGAACCGGTGTTCACCGCCACGGTCGCCGAAGCGGAGCCGCTGATCGCCCGGGAGTCGGGGTTCTCGGTAATCGAGGCGATGTCGGCGCCCGAAACAGTGACCGGGATCGACCGGATTCAGCCAACCATCTTCACGATGCAGGTAGCGCTGGCCGCTGCGCTGAAGTCCTACGGTGTACGACCGGGCGCCGTCGTCGGGCATTCGATGGGAGAGGTCGCGGCTGCTGTCGTCGCAGGTGCCCTGTCGCTGGAAGACGGGGTCCGCGTGATCTGCCGCCGCTCACGGTTGATGTCTACTATCGCTGGGTCCGGAACGATGGCATCAGTGGAACTTCCTGCACAGCAGGTACTTTCGGAATTAATAGCCCGCAACATCAACGATGTCGTGGTTTCCGTGGTGGCTTCGCCGCAGTCGACGGTTGTCGGCGGTGCAACGCCGACGGTTCGCGAACTCATCTCTGCCTGGGAGCAGCGCGACGTGATGGTGCGCGAGGTGGCTGTCGATGTCGCATCACACTCTCCCCAGGTCGATCCGATCCTCGACGGGCTGGTCGATGTCCTAGCCGACCTGCACCCGATGGCCCCGGAGATCCCCTTCTACTCCGCGACCCTGTTCGATCCACGCGAGCAGCCAGTGTGCGATGCCAACTACTGGTCGGACAATCTACGTCACACAGTGCGTTTCGCCGCGGCGGTTCAGGTGGCCCTGGAAGATGGTCACCGGGTCTTCACGGAGTTGGCACCGCACCCTCTGCTCACCCACGCTATCGACCAAACTGCCCGAAGCCTCGATATGCGGATAGCCGCTCTGGCCAGTATGCGGCGCGAGCAAAATTTGCCGCATGGACTGCGCGGCCTGCTGGCCGACGTGCATAGCGGGGGTGCGGCGCTCGACTTCTCGGTGCTTTACCCCAGTGGGAGATTGGTGGATGCGCCGCTTCCGACCTGGACTCACCGCCGGCTGCTTTTGAGCCGCGACGGGCAGGACTCACCGGCGCATGGCGGCTGTGTTGTGGTGGTGCATCCCTTGCTGGGCACACATGTGCGCTTGCAAGAGGAGCCTGAGTGCCACATCTGGCAGGCCGAGATTGGCACCGCTGCGCAGTCTTGGTTGGGTGACCACCAGATACATGGTGTGGCGGTCCTTCCCGGGGCAGCTTACTGCGAAATGGCGTTAGCGGCGTCTCATGCGGTCCACGGCGAGGCGGCTGAAGTCCGTGATATTCGCTTCGAGCAAACGTTGTTGCTCGATGACCAGAGCTCGGTCGGCGTCGTTGCGTCGGTTGCTTCGCCAGACGTCGCCAACTTCGTGGTGGAGACGAACCGGGACGGGGAACGGGTGCGACACGCCAGCGCAGTCCTGCATACGGTCGAGGACACGGGGCAGCCGACTCCGCTGGACATTGCCGCTCTGCTGGCGGCGCATCCGTGTATTACGGAGGGGGCTGAGGTGCGGCAGTGGTTGGATCTGCGTGGGATTCGGCTCGGCCAGGCCTTCACCGGTCTGGCCGCGGTGTGCACCGCCGATGGTGCTGGCAGTACCGCGCTCGCAGAGGTTGGGCTGCCTAGCTCGATCCGCGCACAGCAATCCGCCTATGGGATCCACCCGGCGTTACTGGACGCCTGTTTCCAGTCGGTCGCGGGCCATGCGTACGTTCACGCGCTTGGAACGCGTGTTCTGCCGTTACCGTTGGGGGTCCGCCGGCTACGTGCCTACGGACCTGCCCGCAATGCCCGGTACTGCTACACGAGGGTGACCAGAGCCGACATCAACGGAGTCGAGGCTGACCTCGATGTGCTGGATGACCACGGAGCTGTCTTGCTGACTGTGGACGGGCTCCAATTGGGCACGACGACAGCTGAAAACGGTCACGGCGATCGGCTGCTGACCGAACGGCTGCTGAGCGTCGAGTGGCGCCAGCGCGAGCTGCCCGAGGACACCCACGCCGTTCCCGGATCCTGGCTGCTGGTCAGCACTTCCACGACCGCGGATGTCAACGCCCCCAAGTTGGCCGACGCTTTGAAAGCCCTTGGTGTGCAATGCACGTCGATGTGTTGGCCACTCCAAATCTACCCATCGTCGAACGGGTACGGGCTGACAAGCCAGCTTCGTGCTCGCCGGTTCGACGGAGTCGTCGTTCTCACCGGACCCAAGAACGGCAACCCGGACGAGCAGTGTGCACTACTGGGCCGCGAGTACGTGCGCCACCTGGTGGATATCACGCGCGAGCTGCCGGAAGCCCCGGGGGAGCTGCCACGCTTGTACCTCCTGACCAGGAATGCCCAGATGGTGATCGCCGGAGACCGATCCAACTTGGAGCAGGCAGGGCTGCGTGGCTTGATGCGCGTCATCGGCTCTGAGCATCCTCATCTGCGCGCCACCCAAATCGATATCGACGACGACATGGATGCCGAGCAAGTAGCACGGCAACTGCTGAGCGACTCGGAGGAAGACGAGACCGCCTGGCGCAACGGAAAGTGGTATACGGCCCGCTTGTGCCCAGATCCGCTGAGCCTCGACGAGCGGCGGACCGCAGTTGCAGACTACGAGCGCGACGGCGTACGCCTGCAAATTCAAAAGCCCGGTGACCTGCAAACACTGGAACAGGCAGCATTTGACCGCGTTCCGCCGGGGCCAGGGCAGATTGAGGTCCGGGTCAACGCCTCCAGCGTCAACTTCGCCGACGTGCTGATCGCGATGGGCCGATTCCCCAGCATCGATGGGCGTCAACCCCAGCTCGGTATGGATTTCGCCGGCGTGGTCACCGCCGTCGGACCGGACGTCACCGACCACAAGGTCGGTGACCGTGTCGGCGGATTTTCCGGAAATGGCTGTTGGGCCACGTTTGTGACGTGTGATGCCAAGCTCGCCGTCACGCTTCCGCATCGTCTGACTGATCACCAGGCGGTCGCGGCGTCTACCGCGTACGCCACCGCCTGGTATGGCCTACACGATCAGGCCAGGATCGCTGCGGGTGACCGGGTGTTGATTCACTCCGCAACCGGCGGAGTCGGACAGGCGGCGTTGGCGATCGCCCGGGCCGCGGGAGCCGATATCTTTGCCACCGCTGGCAGTGAACAACGTCGACAGTTGTTACATGACATGGGGATCGACCATGTCTATGACTCGCGGAGTACCGACTTCGCGGAGCAGATCCGCCGCGATACCGACGGGTACGGCGTGGATATCGTGCTCAATTCTGTGACCGGTGCAGCATTACGCGCCGGGTTCGAATTGCTGGCCTTCGGAGGGCGATTCGTCGAAATCGGCAAACGCGACGTCTACGGCAACAGCCGCCTGGAACTCTTCCCTTTCCGTCGAAACCTCACGTTCCACTTTGTCGACCTGGCGTTGATGTCTATCAGCCATCCGCAACGAATCGGAAAACTGCTGTGCACTGTGTACGGCTTGGTTGCAGACGGTGAGTTGCCCTGCGCCAAATACTCCAACTATCCATTCGCCGAAGCGGCGACTGCGATTCGGATCATGAGTGCAGCCGAGCATACCGGAAAACTCGTGCTCGACGTTCCCCATACCAGCTCCGCCACTGTCGTGGTGCCGCCGGAGCAGGTCCCGGTTTTCCGTCGTGACGGTTCCTATCTGATTGTCGGCGGCTTGGGTGGGTTGGGGCTCTTCCTAGCCGAGAAGATGGCCTATGCAGGCTGTGGTCGAATCGTGCTCAACTCCCGCTCGCAACCAAATCGCAAAGTGCTGACGACAATTGAGCTCATCCGGGCGAGCGGCACCGACGTCGTCGTAGAGTGCGGTGACATAGCCGAGGTCGAAACGGCTAAACGCTTGGTAGTGACGGCAACCGCCACCGGCCTTCCTCTGCGCGGAGTACTGCACGCCGCGGCGGTGGTCGACGATGCCACACTCACCAACATAACCGACGAA
Organism: Mycobacterium sp. TH-M82; assembly: GCF_057473605.1. NCBI lineage: Bacteria > Bacillati > Actinomycetota > Actinomycetes > Mycobacteriales > Mycobacteriaceae > Mycobacterium > Mycobacterium sp. TH-M82. The sequence goes on from NZ_JBYCKY010000031.1 coordinate 7,000, forward strand.
CTCATCGACCGCGACTGGGCACCGAAGACTTACGGTGCGTGGAATTTGCACATTGCCACGGCCACTCAGCCGCTGGACTGGTTCTGCGCTTTCTCTTCGGCAGCAGCGCTGGTGGGTTCGCCTGGCCAGGGCGCGTACGCCGCGGCCAACAGTTGGCTGGACGCCTTCATCCGCTGGCGCCGGGCTCAGGGTTTTCCGGCGACCGCAATTGCGTGGGGACCATGGAGCGAGATCGGCCGCGCCACAGCCCTGGCCGAAAACGCCGACGCCGCGATTACTCCCGACGAGGGTGCCTACGCGTTTGAGACGCTGTTGCGCCACGATCGCGCCTACACCGCCTATACGCCATTCGTCGGAATGCCGTGGGCAACCGCGCTCGCGCAACGGAGCCCGTTTGCTGCAATGTTCAAGTCCGCCGGCCAAGGCAGCACGGACGCGAGCAAATTCGTTGCCGAACTTAAAGCGTTACCCCAGGAAGAATGGCCAGGCCGGCTGCGTCGCCTGGTGGGTGAGCAAGTTGGCTTGATTTTACGTCGTTCCATCGACCCAGATCGTCCGGTATCCGAATGTGGCCTCGACTCACTTGGCAATCTCGAACTGCGCACGCGCATCGAGACGGAAACCGGTGTCCGTGTGAACTCCACCGACATCACCACCATTCGAGGTTTGGCGCACCGCCTGTGTGAAAAGTTGGCAGAGCTCACAGGCGCATCAGCGTAACGGCTGTACGGTTAAATCAACTGCGAGGCTTGGAGGCAAGATGCTCAAAGTGGGAAAAGTAGAGGTCGCGACAATTCACGATTGGGCGCCAGAGTCCGGCTCAGTCGTGTCCTGGCACGCCTCCCCTGCGACTCTTGCGAAAGCCCGGCAAGCACCGATAAGTGCGGTACCGGCCAGCTATAACCAAATCCAACACTTGCGTGACTATCGGAGGTACACCGCTCACGGTCTGGATATGTCACGGTTGGTCATTGCCGCCTGGAATATATCCGGTCGATGCGATATCCGCGCGATGACTTACGTGATCAACGAGCATCTTCGTCGCCACGATACGTACCACAGTTGGTTCGATCACACCGGCGATAACCGCATCATCCCGCACACCATCGGCGATGCCAGGGATATCAAGCTGGTCCCGACTGAGTACGGTGAGATGACACCACAAGAATGGCGAAGCCACTTATTAGCCACGCCGAATCCATACCAGTGGGATTGCTTCCGCTTCACGATCATCCAGCGCGCAGACCACTTCACATTCTGCGTATGTATGGATCACCTCCACATCGACGCGATGTTCCTGGGGGTGGTATTCACCGAGATCTACGCGATGTATGCCACCTTGATCGGCGGTGGGGCACCAGCCGCGCTGCCTCAAGCGGGCAGCTATAACAACTACTGCGTCCGGCAGCATCGGTACGCCTCAGCGCTGACCTTGAATTCTCCGGAAGTCCGCGCATGGATTGAATTCTTTGAAAACAATGAAGGAACCCTTCCCGGCTGGTCACTGCCGCTCGGCGACCCAATGGCACCCTGCGAGGTAATTGGCGTACGGCTCATGGATGAGCGACAAACAGCCGAATTCGAATCAGCCTGCATATCTGCGGGAGCCCGGTTCTGTGGTGGTGTGTTTGCCTGCGTCGCACTGGCCGAGTATGAGCTCACGGGCGCGGAAACGTATCGTGGGATCATTCCCATCGATATCCGACGCACTCCAGCCGACTTCATGACGACGGGTTGGTTCACCGGCTATGTTCCGCTCACCGTGCCCGTGAGCGCATCGTCTTTCGCTGACGTCGCCCGGGCTGCGCAGGTGTCTTACGATACTGGCAGAGGCACGGCAAATGTGCCACTTGATCGAGTACTGGAGTTAGCACCATGGTTGAGAAAGCCTGAGTGGGGCGCTCCTTTACTATTTTTCCTCGACGCCGGCATTCCTCCTCTTTCGGCATTCGTCAACGCTCAATTGGATGGACTAGCTGCCGGGCTATACCATGACGGTGGGATTCTCCTGGGTCAAATCAATATTCGGATAAATCGGCTCGAGAACGAAACCCAAATGACCGTGTTGTACCCCAA
>NZ_JBYCKY010000032.1:0-3551 GCF_057473605.1 Mycobacterium sp. TH-M82
AACTCCACCGCCTCGGCGATCAGCACGGTGCGCTTGCCCGAGCGCAGGTCGTCGCCGGCCGGCTTGCCGGTCACCGCCGGATCGCCGAACACCCCCAGCACGTCATCGCGGAGCTGGAACGCCACACCCAGATCGGTGCCCAGTTCAGCGAAGACGGTCTGGACGTCCGGCCGGTCGGCAGCGGCAGCGGCTCCTAATTGCAGCGGCCGCGCCACGGTGTAAGAGGCGGTCTTGTAGGTGTTGACGGTCATCGCCGACGCGATCGACTCGGACCCGCTGGCCTCGGCGACGATGTCGAGATACTGCCCACCCAGCACTTCGGTGCGGATATCGGCCCACACCTGTCGAACCCGGCGGTGCGCGTCGGGTGCAAGCCCGACCCCGGCGACGATGTCGTCGGCCCAGACCAGCGCCAGGTCGCCGAGCAGGATGGCAGCTGAAATGCCGAACTTCTCGGGCACTCCGCGCCAGCCGCGGGCCCGGTGCAATGCGGCGAACTTCAGGTGGGTGGTCGGGCTGCCGCGCCGAGTCGCCGACGCGTCGATCACGTCGTCGTGCACCAGCGCGCAGGCGTGCAGCAGTTCCAGGGCGGAGAACAGCAGCAGCGCCTGCCCTTCAGTCTCCTGGGCGTCTCGGGCTCCCGGGCCCGCCACCGCACGCCAGCCCCAGTAGGCGAACGCGGGCCGGAGTCGCTTGCCGCCGCCGAGCACGAACTCCTCGAGAGCAGCGATCAGGTGCTGGTACTCGGCGCCGATGTAGCCGGTGTCGCGGCGGCGGACGTGAAAATACTCCCGCAACCGGTCGGTGATGGCGCCCGCCAACTCGACGGCCGACGGTGCCGCTGCTTCGACGCTCAGCGGGCCGCCCCTTTCTGGTCTGCGGGGGTGCGGCCTACCCCCGCGTGCACTCAGCGTAGAGTCTGCCACCTGTTTAAGGACTCGCCGCTGGCTGCGCGGATCTGATGAGGAGTGACCTCGTGACCCTGAACACCGTCGCGGTCGAGCTGGTGCCGCCGAATGCGGATCGCGGGCCGGCGCAGGCGATCGAAGATGCCGGCAAGGTGCTGCGGTTTGCTGCCGAGTCCGGGATCGAAGGCCGGATCAGGCACGTCATGATGCCCGGGATGATCGCGGAGGAGGAGGATCGCCCCGTCGAGATGAAACCGAAGCTGGATGTGCTGGACTTCTGGTCGATCATCAAACCGGAGTTGCCGGCGATGAAAGGATTGTGCACCCAGGTCACTGCATTCTCCGGCGAGTCGGAGCTGCGTCAGCGGCTCGCCGATCTGGGTGCGGCCGGCATCGAGGGCGTCGTCTTCGTCGGCGTACCGCGCACCATGGCCGACGGTCAGGGCTCGGGCGTCGCACCGACCGACGCCCTGTCGATGTTTCACGAGCTGGTGGCGCACCGTGGCGTGATCCTGATTCCGACCCGCGACAATGAGATCGGCCGCTTGCGCTTCAAGTGCGGTCGGGGTGCGACGTTCGCGCTGACCCAGTTGTTGTATTCCGATGCGATTGTGGGGTTTTTGACGGAGTTCGCCCGCAACACCGATCTTCGGCCCGAGATCTTCTTGTCGTTCGGCTTCGTACCGAAGGCGGAGAAGTCGGTGGGTTTGATTGATTGGCTGATTCAGGATCCCGGTAACGCCGCCGTCGCGAAGGAGCAGGAGTTCGTCAAGATCCTGGCCGGCAGCGAACCCGCTGCGCGGCGCGTGCTGCTCGTCGATTTGTACAAGCGAGTGATCGACGGTGTGGCCGGCCTCGGCTTTCCGCTGAGCATCCACCTCGAGGCGACATACGGCGTCTCGGCGGCGGCTTTCGTCACCTTCGCGGAGATGCTCGCCTACTGGTCGCCTGATCGGTCCTGAACGTCGTGCTGGTTGTGCAAGCGGGGGGACTGGTCGCGGCCTCGCCAGGCCACCAGCGCCACCAATCCGGCGACCGCGAACGACGAGATACCCAGCCGCAGAGCGGTGTTGATGAAGGAGCGGGTGCTCGGGTCGGTGTAGTGGGCTTGCGCGCTCATGGTGCTCACCACACCCGGCTTGAGCTTCCAGTCCACCGCGTCGTCGCCGACCCGTTCGCCGTTGGTTGAGGTCACCTCACCGGGGAAAGCGACACTCAACTCCACGTCAGCCGACGGGTCGCTGAGCGAGGTGAGATCCACCCGGCCCTCCAGGATGACCAGGTTGCCGGCTCGGCGCAGGGACAGGTTCACTCCGGCAGCATCGGGGTTCATGTCCGCCAGTTGCGGCAGCTCGGCGAAGGTCAAGTCGGAGAACACCGCCTGCGAACCGACATAGCCGTCCCGGCTGTACCCCGAGATCGCCACCTTCTTGCTGAACGGCAGGTTGGGGCTGAACTGCGGCCCGGCATCGTTGTCGCTGCGCGGTTTGGCCGCCGCAACGATCTGCCCGGACACCTGGTCGTTGGGTGAGATGGTGACCGTCGCCCTGATTCGTACACACCCGGCCGCCATGGGCGTCATCAGCAGCAACAAGACCGTCAGCGCCACCAAGCGGCGGTGGGTGGTCAGCCGTCGCGCACGAGGGTGCATCAGGTCATAGTGCCAGAACCGTTGCAAGAACAGGTGCAGCGCGGCTGCGTGGGCGTTACAGCGGCAGGGTGCGACCCAGGATCGCGAACGCACGCGGGTCGCCGGCGAAGTGGTGGCCGCGGATGATGTCGGTGAAACCCAACCTCCGGTACAGCCGCCAGGCACGGTTGTCCTCGCCGTTGGTCTCCGGTGTCGAGAGCAGGACGTTTGCCTCGGCGCATCCGGCGAGCAGGCGACGGGTCAGCGCCTCGCCCAGCCCGCGGCCCTGGGCGTGCGGCGCGATGTGCAGCTCGGTCAACTCGAAGTAGCTGGTCATCAGCGCTGCGATGTCGGACTCGGCTAAGCCGCGGCTCCGTAAGCCGTGCACCACCTGCTGTTGCCACCATTGGTTGGGTGCCCCGCAGTAACCGTAGGCGACCCCCAGCAAAGGCGCGCTGCTCAGAGCGAACGGCGGTGCTGTCTCGCCCATGTCGGTACGGGCAGCATTGACAGTGTCGACAGGATCTACTTGGACGGCGGCCACCGCCCGCCAGCCGCGGCGGTGCGTATGTTCCAGCCACATGGAGGCGCGGTGACTCTCGGTGCCGGGCGGGTAACTCATCGCGTCGATGTACACCCCCAGAGCTTCACCGAGGCGGCGAACCATCTCCTGCGGTGGCAGATCGATGAGTAATGCCGCCAACGTGCGCTGCCCTCCTGATACTGGTGTGACCCTGCACCTGCCATTATCGGGTCCAGGCGCTGGGGCGGTCGGTGGTCACCGCGGCTACCAGGTAACCCGTGATGGCCCGAGGCTACAATCGGCTGGCGAAGCGTTGGTACAGCACAGGTCGACCTCGTATCATCAGAGTCAGTTGCCTACAACGATTGGGCATCGATGCTTTAGTGGTAGTGACGCGACCGGCCGTCGGCAAGGAGGGACGAATGCCACTCTCCGATCATGAGCAACGCATGCTCGACCAGATCGAGAGCGCGCTCTACGCCGAGGATCC
>NZ_JBYCKY010000033.1:0-1108 GCF_057473605.1 Mycobacterium sp. TH-M82
GAACCGCTCCGGGCGATCGGCCGGGCAGAACAGCCACGCCGGGCCGGCGGACCGGATGCTCATGCGTCGTCGACCGGGCGTTTGCGCACCAGCGTCGCGCGCACCGCGCGGGCGACCACGTCGCCATGCTGGTTGCGCCCGATGTGCTCCAGAGTGACGGTGCCCTCCCCCGGCCGGCTGGTGGACTCGCGTTTGCCGGTGCACACCGTCTCGGCGTAGAGGGTGTCGCCGTGGAAGACCGGCTTGGGAAACGACACTTCCGAGAACCCGAGATTGGCCACGATGGTGCCCTGGGTCAGCTGCGCCACCGACAGCCCGACCAACGTGGACAGGGTCAGCATCGAGTTCACCAGCCGCTGGCCGCCGAATCCGGGCTGCTGCGCCGCCCAGGCGGCGTCCAGGTGCAGCGCCTGGGTGTTCATCGTCAGCGTGGTGAACAGCACGTTGTCGGCCTCGGTGATGGTGCGCCCGGGCCGGTGCAGATAGGTGGTGCCGATCTGGTACTCCTCGAACCACAGTCCGCGCTGCTCAACGGTTTTGGGCGCTTGTTCCCCGGCGCCGCTCATGACAGCCCCAGCGACCGGGCGATCAGCATCAGCTGCACCTCCGTGGTGCCCTCGCCGATCTCCAGGATCTTGCTGTCACGATAATGGCGGGCCACCGGGAATTCGTTGATGAAGCCGTAGCCGCCGTGGATCTGGGTGGCGTCGCGGGCGTTGTCCATCGCGGCCTCCGAGGAGATCATCTTGGCGATCGCCGCCTCCTTCTTGAACGGCTTACCCGCCAACATCTTCGCGGCCGCGTCGTAGTAGGCGGTGCGTGCGACGTGGGCGCGTGCCTCCATCCGGGCGATCTTGAAGCTGATCGCCTGATACTGTCCGATCGGTTTGCCGAACGACTCGCGTTCGCGCGCGTAGCGGACGCTTTCGTCGACGCAGCCCTGTGCCACGCCGGTTGCCAGCGCGGCGATCGCGATCCGGCCCTCGTCGAGGATGGACAAGAAGTTCGCGTAGCCGCTGCCGCGCTCACCGAGCAGGTTGTGCTCGTCGACGCGGGCGTCGACGAACGTCAGCGGATGGGTGTCCGAAGCGTTCCAGCCGACCTTGTT
>NZ_JBYCKY010000034.1:0-2284 GCF_057473605.1 Mycobacterium sp. TH-M82
CATCCGGGCCTCTTCTTGCGCCAGGACGACGACCCTGCGGGCACGGTCGGTAAATCTTTCGAACATCGGCTTCTTACCTGCTCTCCCTCGCCATCTCTTACAGCGCTGGCGTCGCGTGGCTGCCATCCACTCTAATGGGCGCTGAACCGGGTTGTGCTTTGACGTGCACAGCACATCACTGTGGGTTCGACCGTAAGACGCTGCTAGGACAGATCAACGCCGGGGGATCGGGAAACGTTTCCGATTCAGGTCGCACAGCGGTCACCAGCCGGTTCGCTTGCAGCGAAAACCAAACCGGCTGGGCCGGGCGGGTGGGCCCACGGACGTGCGGGCCAGGTGGTCAGGTAGCCGCGTGGAACGCGTCGATGATGTCGGCTGGAATGCGGCCGCGGGTCGACACATTGTGCCCGTTGCGGCGGGCCCATTCCCGGATTGCGGCGCTTTGTTCGCGATCGATCGCCCCGCGCTTACCGGAGGCCGAACGCCCACGCCGCCGACCACCGACCCGGCGGCCGGCTTCAATCCATTTCTTCAGGTCCCCGCGTAGTTTCGCGGCATTCTTAGTCGAAAGGTCAACCTCATAGGTCACCCCGTCGAGGCCGAATTCGACTGTTTCGTCGGCGGTACCCGAACCGTCGAAATCGTCGATCAAGGTGACGGTCACTTTCTTCGCCATCGGCTCATCCTCACGTTTCTTCCTGTGCGCAAACTGTGCGTCGTTTGAATCGAGCAACCCGCTGTGGCCGCGCGGACGTCGAAGTCCAATCTGCCATAAAAACGCAGAGCATTCAACATCGCGACTGGCGGGGCAGTTCAGTCGCCGTGGCGCCGAACAATCGGAAACAAAACCGTCTCTCTAATCGACAGCCCGGTCAGCGCCATCAACAAGCGGTCGATCCCCATTCCGGTGCCGGTGCACGGCGGCATCGCGTGCTCCATGGCGGCCAGAAAATCCTCGTCGAGCACCATCGCCTCGTCATCACCGGCTGCCGCGGCACGCGCCTGGGCGGCAAACCTGTCCCGCTGCACCACCGGGTCGACGAGTTCGGAGTATCCGGTGGCCAGTTCGACGCCGCGCAGATAGAGATCCCACTTCTCGGTGACACCGGCGATGCTGCGGTGCGCACGCGTCAGCGGAGTCGTCTCCACCGGAAAGTCCCTGACGAAAGTGGGCGCCCGCAGGTTATGTCCGACGGTGTGCTCCCACAACTGTTCGATCAGTTTGCCGTGCCCGGCGCCGTGGCCGTCGGAAACCGGCGCATCGAGACGGTCAGCGATTCGGCGTAACCGATCCACCGGGGTGGCGGGCGTGATCTCTTCGCCGAGCGCAGCCGACAGCGACGGATACATTTGTATCGATGCCCATTCACCGTCGATGTCGTAGATACTGCCGTCCGGCAGCGGCAGTTGTCTGGTGCCGATCGCCTCGTCGGCGACCTCCTGAATAATCTCGCGGGTGGTCACCGCCGAATCATCGTAGGTGCCGTACGCCTGGTAGGTCTCCAGCATCGAGAATTCCGGCGAATGGCTGGAATCGGCGCCTTCGTTTCGGAACACACGATTGAGTTCGAAGACCCTGTCGAAACCGCCGACAACGCAGCGCTTCAGGAACAGCTCCGGTGCGATCCGCAGGTACAGATCGGTGTCGAGGGCATTGGAATGAGTGACGAACGGCCGGGCCGCCGCCCCGCCCGCCAGCGTCTGCAGCATCGGGGTCTCGACCTCGACGAATCCGCGCCGCTCCAACGCGGTGCGAACGGCGCGGACAACCGCGATGCGCCGGTGTGCCACCGCGCGTGCCTGCGGGCGGACGATGAGGTCGACGTAGCGCTGCCGCACCCGTGATTCTTCGTTCATCTCCTTGTGCGCGACGGGCAGCGGCCGCAGTGACTTCGACGCCATCCGCCACGAGTCGGCCAGCACCGACAGTTCGCCGCGGCGCGAACTGATCACCTCGCCCTGCACCCAGACGATGTCGCCGAGGTCGACGTCGGCCTTCCAGTTCTCCAGCGCCCGCTCACCGACGTCAGCCAGGCTGATCATCACCTGAAGCGCAGTGCCGTCACCTTCTTGCAGCGTGGCAAAGCACAGCTTGCCGGAGTTGCGGGCGGCCACCACCCGGCCGGCGACGCCGACGACGTCACCGCTGGACGTGCCGGCGGCCAGGTCCGGGTAGCCGGCGCGGACCTGGGCCAACGTGTGCGTCCGGTCGACCGCGACCGGGTAGGGGTCGCGGCCTTCGGCCAACAGCCGTGCCCGCTTGTCGCGACGAATCCGGAACTGC
>NZ_JBYCKY010000035.1:0-1353 GCF_057473605.1 Mycobacterium sp. TH-M82
CGGCGCGCACGTCACCGGCGTGGTAGCCCAGCGCACCCAGCGATGCCAGCACGTCGGCACGGTCACCGGGGTAGCCCGCGTCGATCAGCAGCACACCCTTGTCGTCGGTGACCAGCAGCCAGTTGACCGCTTCGCCCCGGGCCAGGTGCACCCGCTCGGTGATCGGAACAACCTCAACCGGCCTGTTAGCCATGCCGGTGAGTCTAGGGAAGCGCCGGTACGGGTAGAAAAGGTGGAATGGCGCAACTGAGATTGGGGTACAAGGCATCCGCCGAGCAATTCGGGCCGCGGGAACTCGTCGAACTGGGTGTCGCCGCCGAAGCACACGGGATGGACAGCGCCACGGTCAGCGACCACTTCCAGCCGTGGCGCCACGTTGGCGGGCACGCTCCGTTCTCGCTGTCCTGGCTGACCGCGGTAGGAGAACGCACCGAGCGGATCGTGCTGGGCACCTCGGTGCTCACCCCGACGTTCCGGTACAACCCTGCCGTGATCGCCCAGGCGTTCGCCACCATGAGTTGCCTGTATGCGGGGCGGGTCTTCCTCGGGGTGGGCACCGGTGAAGCCCTCAACGAGATCGCCACCGGTTATATCGGCGAGTGGCCGGCCTTCAAGGAGCGGTTCGCCCGGCTGCGGGAGTCGGTGCGGCTGATGCGGGAATTGTGGCGCGGCAACCGTGTCGACTTCGACGGCGAGTACTACCGTCTGCAGGGCGCCTCCATCTACGACGTGCCCGAGGGTGGGGTGCCGGTCTACATCGCCGCCGGTGGACCCGTGGTGGCGAAATACGCCGGCCGGTCTGGCGACGGCTTCATCTGCACCTCCGGCAAGGGCGCGCAGCTCTACGCCGAGAAGCTGATGCCGGCGGTCTTGGAAGGTGCAGCGGCCGCAGGCAGATCGGTCGACGAGGTCGACAAGATGATCGAGATCAAGATCTCCTACGACCCGGATCCCGAACTGGCGTTGGGCAACACCCGATTCTGGGCGCCGCTGTCGCTGACCGCCGAACAGAAACATTCCATCGGCGACCCGATCGAGATGGAGAAGGCCGCCGACGCGCTGCCGATCGAGCAGGTCGCCAAGCGCTGGATCGTGGCCTCCGACCCCGACGAGGCCGTGGAGAAGGTCGGCCAGTACGTCGCATGGGGCTTCAACCACCTGGTGTTCCACGCACCCGGCCACGACCAGCGCCGTTTCCTGCAACTCTTCGAAACGGACCTGGCGCCTAGATTGCGCAAGCTGCGCCGGCTGTAAGACGGTCAGAAGGGTGGTGGTTCGTCGTTTCGGGCCAGCTCGGCGATGCGTTTTCGACGCTGAACGGCGAGGCGTTCTTCGTTGATGCGGCGTTCGGCG
>NZ_JBYCKY010000036.1:0-1051 GCF_057473605.1 Mycobacterium sp. TH-M82
GCACTGGGGGTTCGGGGGCGGACCGCACCGCTGCCTGGGCTCCCACCTGGCACGGATGGAACTGACCATCATCGTCGGCGAGTGGCTCAGGCAGATCCCCGACTTCGACCTCCCCGACGGCTACGTCCCGGCGATCCCATTCCCGTCGAAAACCTTCGCGCTCACGTCATTGCCGCTGCGCTGGAACTGACCATGAGTACGCGCGCAGAACATCAGTCGGGTGCATTCCGGCTGCCGCGCCTGGAGTACGCGACCTTACCGCTCAGCACAGACCGCGGCGCCGGCTGGAAGGTGCTGCGGGACACCGGTCCGGTCGTGTACATGAACGGCCACTACTACCTGACCCGACGCGAGGACGTGCTGGCTGCTCTGCGCGACCCCGCGCTCTTCTCGGCACGACTGGCGCTGCAGCCCCCCGGCAGTCCGGTGCCGGTGGTGCCGCTGGCGTTCGACCCGCCCGAGCACACGTTCTACCGCACGATCCACGACCCCTACATCAGCCCGCAGGCGGTGGGCAGATCCCGGCCCGTGCTGCAGCGCCACGCCGCCGAGATGGTCGCGGAGCTGGCCGGCCGCGGTGGGTGCGAAGCGATGGCCGACTTCGCCCGTCTTTACCCGTTCCAGGTGTTCATGGAACTCTACGGGCTGCCACCCGAGGATCGGGACCGCGTGATCGGGTGGAAGGACGCTGTGGTCGCCGGCAGATCCGCGGCGGGCCAGGGCGAGGAGTTGCTGGGGTATTTCGCGGACGCCATCGAGCGACGCCGCGGCAGCCGGGGTGCCGACATGCTGTCGCAGATGATGCACGGGCCCGGCGAACTCAGCGACCTCGAAGTGCTCGGCGCGGTCTTCCTGCAGATCCTGGCCGATTTGGACGTGGTGGCGGCGACGATCGGGTTCTCGCTGTTCGAGCTGGCACGACGACCCACGCTGCGCGCCCAGCTGCGCGATGACACCAAGCAGGTCAGAGCGTTCATCGAGGAGATCGTCCGGCTCGAACCCTCGGCGCCGGTGGTGGCCCGGGTCACCACCGGCTATGTCGAGGTGGGCG
>NZ_JBYCKY010000037.1:0-3258 GCF_057473605.1 Mycobacterium sp. TH-M82
CTCGACCAAGACGACGAATCCCGCCCCGGTGGACGGCAACCAGTGCCTCATTACCCCTGTGCGGTCCTTATCGTTCAGGTCGGCCGTTGATCCGGTCGAACGTCAGTGGGCTCAAGGTTAACTCACAGTTTACAAATTGGCGTCGGACAGTTCACTGAATCTCCTGTATAATTTCCGGCGCGCCGCAGCGGCGATGATGTCCGTAATCTCTATCCTCCCTCGTCAGGGCAGTCTGGATCGGTTTCGCGGGACCAAGCCCGGACGCGCGGGCAGCCGGTATGTTACGCAGATGCTTGACATCGTATGACTCAGATCACTAAGTTATTCGACCGTGACCAAGATTCCGAGTCGTAGCTGATTCGAAGCTAACACTGATCAAGTTCGGCGCGACAGAGCAGCTGAGAGGTTGAGTGTGGTGGATTTTGCGGCGTTGCCGCCGGAGGTGAACTCCGCGCGGATGTATGCCGGTGCGGGGTCGGGGCCGTTGCTGGCGGCTGCGGCGGGTTGGGACAAGTTGGCGGCGGAGTTGGGTTCGGCGGCGGGCTCGTATCGGGCGGTGGTTTCCGAGCTGACTGATGGGTCGTGGTTGGGTGCGGCGTCGGCGTCGATGACGGCGGCGGTGGCGCCGTATGTGGAGTGGATGGAGACCACCGCGGCGCTGGCTGGGCAGACCGCCAATCAGGCCAGGGCGGCGGCGGCGGCTTACCAGGCGGCGTTTGCCGCGGTGGTGCCGCCGGCGGTGATCGCGGCGAACCGGGCGTCGTTGGCGTCGTTGGTGGCGCGCAACGTTTTCGGGCAGAACACTCCGGCGATCGCGGCGAATCAGGCGCAGTATTCCGAGATGTGGTCCCAAGACGCCGCGGCGATGCACAGTTACACCGCCAACTCGGCGGCCGCCACCAAGGTGACCCCGTTCACAGCCCCCGCGGCACAAGCCCAGCCGACCTTCGACCACCATGTCGGTCCGTACGGATTCAATAACATCACAATCCAGGATGTCATCACGTCACTGCTGCCCGTGTTTGGGCAAATACCACGGGCGGAGTTCCCCGCATCAAGCCTATTGTCGCTGCTAATGGACTTTATGTTCAGCCCGCTGGACCTGCAGTTCCAGGCTAACTTCTCGGAGCTAGGAATCGCCGTGTCGCAACTTGGGGGACCGCTGTGGGGCGCGTTCGGGATAACGCAACTTTTTGGGACTCTGATGCTCGCGCCGCTTGCGTTTTCGCCGTTTACGCAAGTGATGTCGGCCCATGGGATGCCTGCCGGGGCGCTGGGCTCGACACTGGTCGGTTCCGGTTCGGCGCTGGCGGGTTCCGGGTCGGCCGCCCTGATGGGTTGCGAGTCGGCGCTGGGTGCGTCGGGCTCGGTGGGCTCGGTGGGCTCGGCGGGCTTGGGCGGTGCGGCGATGTCGGCGGGCCTGGGCCGGGCCGCGTTAGTCGGTGGGCTTTCGGTGCCGCAGTCTTGGGGCGCCGTGGGCCCAGGCACCCCGGTGGCACCGGAAATCCGGCTTGCCGGCACGGCATTTCCGGCTGCTGGTTCGGCCGCGTTGCCGCAGGCGGGGCTGGCCGCGCCGGGTATGGCCGGTCTGGGCGGCATGCCGATGCTGGGCAGTGTCGTCAACGCGCCGAGAAACGATCAGCCGGGATCCGAATCCGGCGCCCGCCCCATGGTGATGGCCGGGCTGCCGGGAGAGACGGGTGGTCACGCCGGTGCGCCGGGTGTTGCCAGCCCGTTGAGTGAACGCGAACGCGAGGAGCTCGAGCGGCTGCGCGAGGAGGTCGCCGAAATGGTGGAGAAGCGTGACGCGGCAGCCCGTTTGATCAGGGACGCGGTCCGGCCATGAGTGTCGGGGATTTTGCGGCGCTGCCGCCTGAAGTCAACTCCGGGCGGATGTATGCCGGTTCCGGACCGGGTCCGTTGATAGCGGCTGCGGCGGCCTGGGACGGCTTGGCGGCGGAGTTGAGTTCGGCGGCGACTTCCTACCGGATGATCATTTCAGCGCTCACCGACGGGCGATGGTTGGGTCCGGCGTCGGCGTCGATGACCGCGGCGGTGACCCCGTATGTGCAGTGGATGGACACCACCGGCGCGCATGCTGAACAGACCGCCAACCAGGCCAGAGCAGCGACGGCCGCCTACGAGGCGGCGTTTACCGCGACGGTGCCACCGCCGGTGATCGCGGCCAACCGGGCATCGTTGGCGACGTTGGTGGCGACCAATATTCTCGGCCAGAACACTCCCGCGATCGCCGCAAACGAGGCGGCATACGCCGAGATGTGGGCTCAAGACGCCGGGGCGATGCAGGCCTACGCCGCCAACTCGGTGGCCGCCACGACGTTAACGCCGTTCACGCCCGCACCGCTGGACACCAACCCTGCCGCGCCGGCCACGCGGTCCGCCGCTGCCGCTCAATCGACCGGAAGCGGCGGCACATCGGGTCTACTGGGAAACCTGTTGGCCTGGCCGTTGCAGTTACTCAGCAGCCCCCTGTTCACGCAACTCAACGACCTCAACGGGGTAGGGGGGCTGCCCCTGACCCTGTTCAGTGGGCCGGAGTTTACCGCCATAGGGATACAAGGTTTGATGGCCCCGCTGATGTTCGCGGCGCTGTCGTTTGCACCGTATGCGCAAACGATTTCGGCCCATGGGATGCCTGCAGGCGCGTTGGGGTCGACCCTGGTGGGTTTGGCGGGCCCGGGGGGCGTGGGTGGTGCGGAGATGTCGGCGGGCCTGGGCCGGGCCGCGTTGGTCGGTGGGCTTTCGGTGCCGCAGTCCTGGGTCACCATGGCCCCAGGGGCCTCGGTGGCCTCGGAGATCCGGCTTGCCGCGACGGCGCTGCCGGCTGCCGGTGCGGTCGCGTCGCCGCAGATGGCGGCGGCAATGCCGGGCGGCTGGCTGGGAGGCATACCCCCGGTGGGCAGCGTCGTCAACGCGTCAAAAAATGAGGACCAGCCCCCCCGCTTCATCCCCCGCTCCAAGGTAAGGGCAGGAACGCAGGTAACGACAGGCGGCCACGACGACACGCAGGGTCAGCGTGCTTCAGACATCGCCAGCGTGTTGAGTGAACGCGAACGCGAGGAGTTCAACCGGTTGCGCGAGGAGATCGCCGAAATGGCGACGGAGTGTGATGCGATGACCCGGTTGATGGAGGAGGCGCACCGGCCATGAGTGTGGTGGATTTTGCGGCGTTGCCGCCGGAGGTGAACTCCGCGCGGATGTATGCCGGTGCGGGGTCGGGGCCGTTGCTGGCGGCTG
>NZ_JBYCKY010000038.1:0-2256 GCF_057473605.1 Mycobacterium sp. TH-M82
CGCTGCCGGGAAACACCGCGATGCTGGCCTGGCTGCACACCCTGGGCTATCGCGGGCACATCACCACCAAATCGCGGCGCTTCTCCACCACCATGGGCGCGCTGCGCGCCGCCCGCCACCACTGGCGCCAACACGACGCTGAGCAACCCCACGACGAGGACCAGCACGAAGCGCCCGACCGGGCAGCCCGGTCCAGTGCGACGGGGGAGCTGACGGATTGGCGCATCGACGGTGCCGGGCATCGCAACGACGGCGAACGCCTGCTGGTGCACACCGCGGCACAGCAAGCCCGCCAACACCGCTATCTGGCCCGCCAGTATGCCCGCGACGAGACCGGCGCCAGCCCATGACCACCGCCGCACCGCGACAGCCGACCAACACCAACGCGGGCGTTGACGCACAGAACGGCACGGCCGGGCCATCGCGCGAGCGCATGCAGTGCCCGGCAGGCCGCGACGAGTTCACCGCGTGGCTGATCGCATCATGTCAACGCCAGGACCTCCCGGTGACCGTCACCGACCCCACGGTGCTGGCCGCCGTCGCCACCCTGCTGCGGTGACGGCACCAACCCCATCCCGCGACAGTCACCCTCTGTCGGTCAGCCACCCAAACGGTCATCGTGAAAACTGTTCGGCCACCACACTTTCCCCGGCGACAAAAACGCCTCTGGTGTCGGGGCGGGGGAGCTGTCCAGGCTCGAATCCGGTTCGACCGCATGCGGCCTTGGGCCTTGACAGCTCACCCACCCCGACCCACACTCAGCACTCGCCAGGGAAAACAACGCCATAGGCGGGCGGCGGTCGATCGGCGCCGATGGCGGCGCGGCCAACGATGCCGACCACCATGTTTAGATGCGCCAGTGGGGTTGGACCCGGTTGATATCCAAGCTGCGCGACCCAGGGGTGCCAGCGGCGATGACGGCATGATCGAGAATGGATTTAACGATGGCCTGCTGGCGATCCAGACCCAAGTCATCCCACTGTTCACGCAGCGCCCCGCCAGTACCGGCCAGCTCATAGACCGCGGTGGTGTCGGTGGCTGTCGCGATGTCCCGCCGTGCCTGTTGAATTCGGCTGGTGATCGGGTCGCGGGCAGCGATCCATTCCCGCGCGGTGACCGCCCCATCGGCATACAGGGTCGCCAACTCATCGAGGCGGGCCTGATCCGTTTCGACCTGGGCGGCCAAATCGGCAACATCGCGATCCGGGCTGGATTTCCCGGCCAGCGCGTCGGCCAACTGCGGTGAATCCAGCCGCGCCAACACTGCTTCGGTCAGAAGTTCCTCGACCGGGGCGGCGACCACCGTCAACCGGCCACACCCACCATGATCCGGCCCCTTCAAACACACGTAGCGACGTACTCGATTCTGCGGATTGCTATGCTGGGCTTGGGAATACAGTCGGTTGCCGCAGCGCCCGCACCGCAGCATCCCCGACAGTAGGTAGGTGCGGGCGGTGCGGGCTTTGGTCACCGAGCGTGCTGCCATGCGCGCCAGCACCCGATCACGGTCTGCTGGGGTGATGATCGCGGGCCACACCGCCGCACCGATCACCTCCCCGCGGTGCTCGCGCAACCCGGCGATACGCCCCGAGGACAGCACCTGGCGCACCGCCGTGGTCTGCCACGATGTCGCCACGCTAGGGGCGATCTGCGATTCGTTGAGCCAGATCGTCAACGACCGCAACGATTGGCCGGCCAGGTACCGGTCCACCATCTGGCGGATCACTGCGGCCTCCGATTCGCGCACGGTGATCTTGTCGGCTTCATACCCGAACGGGCGCGCTGAACCGTGCGGCAACCCGGCCTGGGCGTTCTGCAACATCTTGCGGCGGATACGCGCCGACTTGCGACCGGATTCCTTGGCGGCGAACGCGGCGAAGATGCGGGCCATGAAAAGTCCGTCATCGTTGCCCAGGTCGATGTCGGCGGTCACCGTCGCCACATCGCGCACCCCGACCGATTCGCACAGCGTGACGAACTCCTCCAACTCCACCGGACGCCGATGCAGCCGGTCCAGGTTGTAGACGATCACCGCATCCCGATCCCCGGATGCCAGATCAGCCAACATCCGGGCGTACTGGCGGCGCGGCTTGCCGGAGAACGCCGACACATCGTTGTCGACATATTCGGCGCCGACCGGCCAGCCCCGATCCGCGGCCAGCTTGCGGCAATCCTCCAACTGCCGCGCCACCCCCAACCCCGTGCCCTCGGCATCCGAGGAAATCCGGGCATAAATCGCCGCCGAGCACACCCCAA
>NZ_JBYCKY010000039.1:0-1762 GCF_057473605.1 Mycobacterium sp. TH-M82
CGCCGAACGCCGCATCAACGAAGAACGCCTCGCCGTTCAGCGTCGAAAACGCATCGCCGAGCTGGCCCGAAACGACGAACCACCACCCTTCTGACCGCAGTGTGGCTATGTGGTGCGTGGGCAACGGTGCCAGGTGATGACGCAGCTCAGCCGAACGCCTCGTCGAGGATCTCGTGCTGCTCGACGGCGTGGACCTTCGACATCCCCGACGACGGTGCTGACATGGCCCGACGCGAGATGCGCTTGATCCCGGTCAGCTTGTCCGGCAACAACTCCGGAAGCTCCAATCCGAACCGTGGCCACGCGCCCTGGTTGGCCGGCTCCTCCTGCACCCAGAAGAACTCGCTGACATTCGGGTAGCGGTCCAGGGTTTCGGCCAGCCGGCGCTTCGGTAGCGGCGCCAGCTGCTCGATCCGCACGATGGCGATGTCGTCGCGGTTGTCCTTTGCCTTGCGGGCGGCCAACTCGTAGTACAGCTTGCCGCTGGTCAACAGAATCCGGTTCGCCTGGTCGCGATCGCCGACGCCCTCCTCGTAGCCGGGCTCCTCCAGCACCGAGCGGAACTTGACCTCGGTGAAGTCCTTGACGTCGCTGACTGCCGATTTGTTGCGCAGCATCGATTTCGGCGTGAAGACGATCAGCGGACGCTGGATTCCGTCCAGGGCGTGCCTACGCAACAAGTGGAAATAGTTCGCGGGCGTCGAAGGTGTGGCGACCGTCATCGAGCCCTCCGCCCAGAGTTGCAGGAAACGCTCGACGCGTCCCGAAGTGTGGTCGGGCCCCTGGCCTTCGTGACCGTGCGGCAGCAACAGCACCACCGCGGACAACTGGCCCCACTTGGCTTCACCAGAGCTGATGAACTCGTCGATGACGGTCTGGGCGCCGTTGACGAAGTCACCGAATTGCGCCTCCCACAACACGACAGCGTCCGGGTTGCCGACCGAATAACCGTATTCGAAACCCACGGCGGCCAGTTCCGACAGCGGTGAGTCGTACACCAGGAACTTGCCGCCGCTCGGTGTCCCGTCCTCGTTGATCGCCAGCAGCTGCAGCGGGGTGAACTCCGCGCCGGTCTTGCGGTCGATGAGCACCGAATGCCGTTGCGAGAAGGTGCCGCGGCGGGTGTCCTGGCCGGACAGCCGTACCAGCTTGCCCTCGGCCACCAGCGAACCCAGCGCGAGCAACTCGGCAAAGGCCCAGTCGATCTTGCCCTCGTAGGCCATCTCCCGGCGCCTGTCCAGCACCGTTTGCACGCGCGGGTGCACGGTGAAGCCGTCCGGCAGGGCTAGGTGCGCGTCACCGATGCGGGCCATGAGCGCCTTGTCGATGCCGGTGAACAACCGGGCCGGAATCATCTGGAGGGACTCCACCGACTCGCTGGGCTCGGCGGCGTGTTTCTCCAGCTCGCGGACCTCGTTGAACACCCGCTCCAGCTGGCCCTGGTAGTCACGCAGCGCGTCTTCGGCTTCCTTCATCGAGATGTCGCCGCGACCGATCAGCGCTTCGGTGTAGCTCTTGCGGACACCGCGTTTGGCGTCGATCACGTCGTACATGTACGGGTTGGTCATCGACGGGTCGTCGCCCTCGTTGTGTCCGCGACGGCGGTAGCACAGCATGTCGATGACGACGTCCTTGTGGAACTTCTGCCGGAAATCCACCGCCAGTCGCGCCACCCACACACACGCCTCCGGGTCGTCGCCGTTGACGTGGAAGATCGGCGCGCCGAGCATCTTGGCGACGTCGGTGCAGTATTCGCTGGACC
>NZ_JBYCKY010000040.1:0-6983 GCF_057473605.1 Mycobacterium sp. TH-M82
TCGACTGGCACGACCCGACGGTCGTTGCCGCACTCCCCGACGAGATGGCGATTTCGGCTATTACCGCTGCCGAATTGGCTGCCGGGCCGCTACTTGCTGCGACGCCGATCGAGGCGGCCAAGCGTCAGGGCCGATTACAGGAGGTGGAATCGAAGCTGGAGCCCATCCCGTTCGACGGGGCCGCTGTGCGCAGTTACGGGCTCATTGTTGCCGCGGTGGTGCGTGAAGGACGGCAACCGCGAAGTAGGTTCGCGGACCTGTTAATCGCTGCGACGGCGCACGCCAATCGCCTAGATCTGTACAGTCGAAACGTTGAGGACTTTTCTGGGCTCGAGAAACTGATCCGTGTCGTGGCGATCTGACGACAAGATTCAACCTGCCCAGCGCCGCGGCTGCTAGCGGCCGAGCATCTCGTCACACCAGCGGGCGGCCGGTTCGCATCCGCCAACGCATGTCCCGCATCAGTGCCCGGAACGGCAGCTGTCGCAGCGGACCGGGCGTCAGATTGTTGACCACCCGCAGCAGGCCGATGAACGCATCGAACTGCCGCTGTTTGCCCTCGCTCCACGGCAACTTCATCTCGTCGCGGAACCGTTGCGGCAGAAAGCCGGTGGTGACGAACAGCATCGGAACCTCCACCAGCCTGTGTAGCGGGCCGGGCAGGGTCACCCCGCGCATCCGGACCGCGGCGATCTTGTACAGGTAGTTGCGGACGGTGTCGTCGATGTGGACGTTGGTGTTCAGCTGCTCCTGCCAGTACTTGTCGAACGCCTCCCGGTCTGTTGGCCACATCTCTTCTCTCACCTGAAGTGCGGTGCCCAGAACTTTGGCTTCTTGGTATTGCCGGTCCGCGTCGTCGTCGTCCATCTCGCCGTAGAACATCCGGTACAGGTCGACCAACCCCTTGTACATGCACGCCGCCACCCACAGCTGCAGTTCGGGGTCGAAGGCGTTGTAGAGCACCGGGCTGTGTTTGGTGGACCGGACCTGACGGTGCGCCACATCGATCGCTTCTTTGAACGCCTTCTTCTCGTCGTCGGTGCCTAAAGCCACCACCGCCAGGTAACCGATCGTGGTGCGGGCCCGCTTGAACGGGTGGAAATCCGCACGCCCACTGTCGACCCGGCTCTCGACAACGCCGTAGCCGACACCGGGCCGCGCCAATTCCATGATCACGTTGGCGGAGCCGGCCAACAGTGAGATCGCGAACAGACCGTCGGCCATGTTCATGCCCTGCATCGACCTCGGGGCGCGGCGCCGACTCGGGTCGGGCGGCTCGCTGACCGAGCGCTCCACCTGTGGAACCTGGGCACTGACCGCCATGGCTTCACCTGCCCGAATTGTGAGAACGACTGTTTTCTGATTTTGCTCCGGATCCGGCCGGGTGTCAATATGGTCTGGATGGTTTCAGCCAAGATATCGAGCGCGCGCCCCTACGCCGGTGTCGACGCGGCCGACCGGCTGGCCGCGCGCCGGTCCCGGTTGCTGGAGGCGGGTCTGGATCTGCTGGGTGCCGACCGGCCGCAGATCGCCGAGTTGACCGTACGCGGCATCTGCCGGGAAGCCGGCCTTACCGCGCGCTACTTCTACGAGAGTTTCGCCGACAAGGACGAGTTCGTCAGCGCGGTCTTCGACACGGTGATCACCGAACTGGCTACGCGCACGCGGGCACTGGTGGAATCGGCGACGCCTGCCGATCAGACCCGAGTTGGCATGGCCAACATCGTGCGAACCATCGCCGGCGACGCCCGGATCGGACGGCTGTTGTTCGGCGTACACCTGAGTAACGCCGTAGTGGTGCGCAAACGGGTGGAATCCGGTGCGCTGCTGGCAATGTTGTCCGGCCAGCACGCCGTTGCCACACTGCGTATCCCGGAGAACGACCGGATCAGGGCCGCCGCACACTTCGTGGTCGGCGGGGTGGCGCAGACCATCAGCGCGTGGTTGGCCGGCGAGGTGCGCTTCGGCCCCGACCAGCTGGTCGACCAGCTGACGGCGTTGGTGGACAAACTCGCCGACCCGACGCTCTACCGTGGCTGACCGGCCGTCACAGCGTGTCGGTCTGCTGCGGTGTGCGGTTCGACGCTCATCTCATATTCGATGAATTCTATTGTTCAGCAGGCGAATTCAAGGGTTATCCGGTCTGGGGCCTGGAAGTAGAAGGACCGCACGTACACGCCCGGATGTACGGTCGCCGAAACCTGCACCTCGCATTCGTCGTGATTGAGCACCGGGCCGACCCGATCCCGCCCCGGACGAAGTTCCCGACATCGACATAGGCGGCTATAGGCAACGTCGTCAAACGCGGCCGGGTACCCTGACCCAGGTAGTCAACCAACCGCCCGGTTAGTACATTGAGGATTGTCGACAACCAACGGGAGGCGCGTCCATGCCGGTAGCGATCACTTCTGAGCATCAAGACCTGGCTGCTTCGGTCCGGTCGCTGATGGCGCGGGCAGTGCCGTCGGAGGCCCTGCACGCCGCGATGGATACCCCGCCGGAGCAGGTGGTGAACCCGCCGCCGTACTGGCAGGCCGCCGCTGAACAGAGCCTGCAGGGCGTGCACCTGGCCGAATCGGTCGGCGGGCAGGGCTTCGGCATCCTGGAGTTGGCCGTGGTGCTGGCCGAGTTCGGCTACGGCGCGGTGCCCGGCCCGTTCGTGCCGTCGGCGATCGCCAGCGCGCTGATCGCCGTGCACGACCCCAACAGCGACGCCCTCAAAGATCTGGCGTCAGGCGCAGCCATCGCCGCCTATGCGCTGAGTTCCGGGCTGACCGCCACCCGGCACGGCGACAGGTTGGTGATCCGCGGCGAGGCCCGGGCTGTTCCGTCGGCAGCCCAGGCGTCGATGCTGGTGCTGCCGGTGGCGACCGAGGGCAGCCGGACAGGGCAGGCATGGGTGCTGCTGCGCGCCGGCCAACTCGAGATCGAGCCGGTGGCCAGCGTGGACCCGTTGCGGCCGATTGCGCACGTGCGGGCCGACGCCGTCGAGGTCGCCGAAACCGCCGTACTGGGCAACCTGGGCCGTGCGAGCGCTGATGCGCTGATATCCACCCTGCTCAGCGCGGAGGCGGTCGGCGTCGCGCGGTGGGCCACCGACACCGCGTCGGCCTACGCCAAGATCCGCGAGCAGTTCGGCCGGCCCATCGGCCAGTTTCAGGCCGTCAAACACAAGTGCGCCGAGATGATCGCAGACACCGAGCGGGCCACCGCGGCGGTGTGGGATGCCGCGCGGGCGATCGACGAGGCTAGCGAAAACGAATGGGATCTCAGCGCTTCGGCGGCGGAGTTCGCGGCGGCCGTGGCGGCGACGCTGGCGCCGGCTGCCGCGCAGCGCTGCACCCAGGACTGCATCCAGGTGCACGGCGGCATCGGCTTCACCTGGGAGCACGACGCGGGCGTGTACTATCGGCGCGCGCTGATCCTGGCGGCGTCGTTCGGCCGCGGCGCCGACTACCCGCAGCGCGTCGTCGACACCGCCACCAGCACCGGGCTGCGTAAGATCGACATCGACCTGGACCCCGGCACCGAGCAGCTGCGGGCCGAGATCCGCGCCGAGGTGGCTGCACTCAAGGCCATGCCGCGCGAGCAGCGCACCGTCGCCATCGCCGAGGGCGGTTGGGTGCTGCCGTACCTGCCCGAGCCGTGGGGACGGTCATCCAGCCCGGTCGAACAGGTCATCATCAGCCAGGAGTTCACCACCGGGCGGGTGAAGCGGCCATCGATGGGAATCGCGGCGTGGATCATCCCGTCGATCGTCGCGTTCGGCACCTCCGAACAGCAGCAACGGTTTCTGCCACCGACTTTTCGGGGCGAAATGCTCTGGTGCCAGCTGTTTTCCGAGCCGGGCGCCGGTTCCGACCTTGCCGGCCTGACCACCAAGGCGACCAAGGTGGACGGCGGCTGGCGGATCAGCGGCCAGAAGATCTGGACCACTGCCGCGCAGCTCTCGGGGTGGGGTGCGCTGCTGGCGAGAACCGACGCCTCCGCACCGAAACACAATGGCATCAGCTACTTCCTGCTGGACATGAAAAGCGAAGGTGTGCAGGTTCGTCCGCTGCGCGAACTCAGCGGTGAAGCGATGTTCAACACCGTGTTCATCGACGATGTGTTCATCCCGGACGAGCTGGTGCTCGGTGAGGTCGACCGCGGTTGGGAGGTCAGCCGCAACACGCTGACCGCCGAGCGGGTTTCGATCGGCGGCAGTGAGGCGCCGTTTCTGGCCAGCCTCGACGGGCTGGTCGAGTTCATGCGCGGCGGGCAGTTCGACCAGATCGAGCAACACCGGGCGGGGCAGCTGATCGCCGAGGGGCACGCGGCCAAGCTGCTCAACCTGCGCTCGACGCTGCTGACACTCGCCGGCGGCGACGCAATGCCGTCGGCGGCGATCTCCAAGCTGCTGTCGATGCGCGCCGCCCAGGCCTACGCCGAGTTCGCCGTCCGGACGTTCGGCGGTGACGCCGCGATCGGCGACTCCGAGCAGCTGGTCGGCAGGTGGATCGGGTACCTGCTGTACAGCCGCGCTTCCACGATCTACGGCGGCACCTCGGAGGTGCAGCTCAACATCATCGCCGAACGCCTGCTGGGCCTGCCGCGCGATCCGTAGGAGCACTTCCCCCCGCCGCCCCCGCGAACCCCCTGCCGCGAGCATGCAGGAAATCGCACGCCGGCGGCCTCGGTAACGCGATTTTCTGCATGCTCGCAGCAAGGTAGCGTCGTCGCCGTGACCAATCCATGGCTGCCCAGTCGCCGTCGCAACGCAGCTGCGGACACCGGCGAGAGAGAAACCCTACAGTCGTTTCTGGACGACTATCGAGACATCGTTGTGCGCAAGGTCTCCGGGCTCTCCGACACCGAGGCGCGCCGCCGGTTGGTCACTTCGCAGACGACGGTGGGCGGGCTGGTCAAGCATCTGCGCTGGGCCGAGTACGGCTGGTTCGACCAGCTGCTGACCGAACACGTCGATGACAACCGCCGGCCCCATGACCGCGACTGGGAATTCGAGTTCTCCCCCGAGGAGTCGCTGGCCACGCTGGTAACCGAATACCGGCAGCAGTGCGAGCAGTCCCGGCAGAATGCCGGCCGCTACCCGCTGGATCATCTGGTGCCGCACCGCCATCTCGGCCATGTATCGCTGCGCTGGATCTACGTGCACATGCTCGAAGAGACCGCCCGGCACGCCGGACACCTCGACATTCTGCGCGAACAACTCGACGGCGCAACCGGATTCGACGGGTAGCTTCCGGCGCGAGCGTGCGTGTTCCCGGCGGCACGCCCGGCGTGCCGACCGGGGACGCACGCTCGCGGCAGAGGGGTAGCTACATCTCGCGCAGCTCGCGTTTGAGGATCTTGCCGGTGGGGTTGCGCGGCAACTCGTCGAGGAAGACCACGTCGCGGGGCACCTTGTAGCGGGCCAGGTGCTCTTTGACGTAGAGCTTGACACCGTCCTCGTCGAGATTGGCTCCCTCCTTCTTGACGACGAAGGCCCGCAGCCGCGCGCCGAAGTCGGAGTCCTCCACCCCGAGCGCGGTCGCCTCGATCACGTCGGGATGCCCGCTGATCAGGTCTTCGACCTCGGCGGGAAACACGTTCTCGCCGCCGGAGACGATCATCTCGTCGTCACGGCCGGACACGTAGAGCAGACCGTGCTCGTCGAAGTAACCGACATCCCCCGACGACAGCAGCCCGTCGACGATCTGCTTGCCGCCACCGCCGGTGTAGCCCTCGAACGGGAACGCGTTGCCGACGAAAATCCGGCCCACCTGGCCCTGCGGCAGCTCATGGCCGTTGTCGTCGAGGATCTTGACCTTGACCCCCTTGACCACCGGCCCGACCGTGGACGGATCGAACTGCAGATCCTCGGGTCGCGCGATGGTGGCGAACGCGACCTCGGTGGAACCGTACATGTTGTAGACCACCGGCCCCAGGTCCTTCATCGTCCGGGTGGCCAGCTCGGCGCCGAGCTGCGAACCGGAGACGAACACGATGCGCAGGGCAGACAGATCGGGTCGTGAACCAGACTCGAGCCCGGTCTTCTCCAGGGAATCGAGGATTCGGGACAGCATCACCGGGACGACGACGATCGCGTTCACCCGGTGGCGTTCCAGGTCTTCGAGCACCGTCGCCGGCTTGAACCGGCGCCGTAACACCAGCGTCGACCCCAGGAACATCGCCAGGGTGGCGTGCAGGTACCCCAACGCGTGGAACATCGGCGACGGCAACGAGGTCACCTCGCCGGCCTTGAACGGAACGAGCGACAGGATTCCGCCGACCGGCATCAGCGTCGGCGGGGTCTTGCGGTTGGCGCCCTTGGGAGTGCCAGTGGTGCCGCTGGTCAAGATGATGATCGACGCATGCCTGGTGGCTTTGGGTGCGAGAGCTTTGCTGCTGCGGGCGATCAGCTGCGCCAGGGTTTCATCGGTGCTGCCGGAGGGCTTCGGGCTGTCCGGGTTGACGCTCAGCGCCCGCAGCTTGCCCAGCGGTGGTTCGGCCTGCGCGACGGCAGCGGTGTACTCGTCGTCGTAGATGATCACCTTGGCGCCCTCACGCTCGGAGACGTCCTTGATCTGCGGACCGGAGAACTCGCTGTTGAGCATGATGATCCGGGTGCCGACCCGGGCGCAGCCGTAGTTGGCGATGAGGAACCAGCGGTGGTTGCGGGCCAGGATCGCCACCCCGTCGCCGCCGTGCACCCCCATCGCAATAAGACCATTGGCGACCGCGTTGGCGGCGTCGTCGAGGTCCTTGAAGGTCAGCGTGCCCTCGTCGTCGATGATCGCGATCCGGTTCGGGTTGCGCCGGGCGTTGAGGGCGGTGATCATGCCCAGCTCGCCCCAGCGCACGCCGTCGGCGACCGCCCCGGCGATATGCTGCGGTGCCCCCAGCGGCAACGCGCCGGCTTCGAATATCTTGCGGATATAGTGCAGTTCGGCAGAACCGCGTTCGGCATATTGCTGGAGTCTGGCGGCGATCTGCCCAGGCAG
>NZ_JBYCKY010000041.1:0-32648 GCF_057473605.1 Mycobacterium sp. TH-M82
TTGGGGTTGCGGCTGGCGACCAGAAGCCGGCCACCCGAACCATCGTTGTCCACGACAACAAGTTAGCCGTAGCCGCTGCCGCGACCTCCGCCACCAGCCCGGTTCGGCGAGGCGCCGATCCGGGCAACAGAGACTTATCAAGTTCATAGGCATTGACGGCGACGGGGAACACGATGCAATGTGATACTGGTCATATGACCACTGGTCACACCCGGCAGAGAGGCGGAAGCTCATGACCACGAGGGACAAGTACACAAACGTGCCCGAACCGTATTCGTGGCAGGTCCCCAGCGCCGGCGACGCGCGCTTCACGTGGGAGTACGACGAGGGGCGCGCCCGGCTCCTCTCCCTGTACCAGAAGGGGAAGGACAAGCAATGGGATGCCCAGTCACGCATCGACTGGGCACAAGACGTCGATCCCCAGAACCCGGTCGGGTTGCCCGACGAGTTCCATCCGCTGTTCGGCAGCCCGATGTGGGACGCCGCCGACGAACCACGTCGCGCCGAGATGCGCCAGCATTTCCAGGCCTGGCAGTTCTCGCAGTTCCTGCACGGCGAGCAGGGGGCGATGGTGTGCTCGGCCAAGATCGTCGAGGTCGTCCCGGACCTGGACGCGAAGTTCTACGCGGCCACCCAGACCATGGACGAGGCGCGGCACGTCGAGGCGTTCTCGCGGTTCCTGCAGGACAAGGTCGACATGGTCTACCCGATCAACAAGAACCTGACCGCGCTGCTGGACGACACCCTGCGCGACTCGCGCTGGGACATGCCCTACCTCGGCATGCAGGTCCTCATCGAAGGGCTCGCGCTGGCTGCCTTCGGGGTGCTGCGCGACATGGCTCCGCCGGACTCGCTGGCCAAGCAGTTGCTGGCCTACGTGATGCAGGACGAGGCCCGGCATGTCGCCTTCGGCCGGATCTCGCTGAAGGATTACTACTCCGCGCTGACCGAGGCCGAGCGCGACGAGCGTGAGGAGTTCGTCGTGGACGCCTGTTACCTGATGCGCGACCGGTTCCGCGGCGAGGAGGTCTTCGAAACGCTCGGCCTGGACGTCAAAGCGTGCGCCGAGTGGGTCGACACGTCGCCGCTGATGATCCAGTTCCGCTCGCACCTGTTCAGCCGCATTGTGCCGATCGTCAAGGACATCGGGTTGTGGGGCGACAAGGTGCAGAAAGCCTTCAAAGACATGGGCGTTATCGACATGGCCGGCTTCGACATCGAGGCGCTGATGAAGGCCGACGAGGATCAGGCTGACGCTTTGGACAAGGCGCACGCCGAGATGGCCGACCGGGCACTCGAGGTGGAGCAGGTGATCGCGGCGGGCGCCGGCTGAGCCGCGTGAGGCCTACGCGCGACTTTCCTGGTTCAGCGGCGCACTGTCGTGGGTCAGCACCGGTCGTGCCGTGATTTTCCTGTCGTAGGGAACTTCGCAGTCTTCGCAACCCCAGATCAATTTGTGCATGTAGCAGCCCACGCAGAACCCCAGCGTCGCCTCCGACCAGGTGAGAACAAAACAGACCGCGACAACAGCCGCCATCGCCACGGGAGACGCACCCAACAAGCGCATGGCGAGACACGTCGCGGCCAGGGCGGCACCGAGCAACCACGCGAACCGTTTCGGCCGCGTCGGCTTCCAGACCGGGCGAATGCCCATCGTCAACGCCGTGCCCAGAATGCCGGTGGGGCTGAATGGGGTCAATCCGCTGACCGCCGCGACCAGCATGTCGAAAAGCACCAGCGGACCGACAACGATCACCGGATCGGTTTCCGGACGCAAGAGCAGTAACGCGATCGTGACAGCCGAGATGACGTTCAGCAAACCCGCCCTGGCGCGGGTCGCGATTTCGTTGACGCGCGGCTCCGCATGTTCGCGCGTCACCTGTCCCATTGCCCACCACGGCTGGTTGAGAAAAGCATGCTCGAGTGGGACTCGCTGAATAACCATGAACCCGATCCTAAAGACAGGGCGAAGCATTGACCACGGCGACGCTCACCGACCACGCTCGCCGCGAACAACCACCACAGAACACCAGCCGTCGGGTCAACTGCCGAACGACTTCGACGGTGGCGGGCCCTCGGGCAGCACGCCCGGGTAGGGCAGCGCCAGGGCCTCGCGCTGCGCGGCGAACAACGTGTCGCAGGCGCCCAGTGCCGCGTCGAGCAGTTTGTCCAGCGTCGACCGCGGGAACGTCGCACCCTCACCGGTGCCCTGAACCTCGACCAACGTCCCGGTGTCGGTGGCCACGACGTTCATGTCGACCTCGGCGCGCGAATCCTCCTCGTAGGGCAGGTCCACCCGGATACGGCCGTCGACCACCCCGACGCTGCAGGCCGCGATGGCACACGACAACGGCCGCGGATCCGACAGCTTGCCCGCCGCCGAGAGGTAGGTCACCGCGTCGGCCAGCGCGACGTAGGCGCCCGTGATGGCCGCGGTGCGCGTCCCGCCGTCGGCCTGCAGGACGTCGCAGTCGACGGCGACGGTGTTCTCCCCCAACGCGGCGAGGTCGATGCAGGCCCGCAGTGACCGGCCGATCAGCCGGCTGATCTCCTGGGTGCGCCCGGACAGTCGGCCCTTCACCGATTCACGATCGGAGCGGGTGTGCGTCGCCGAGGGCAGCATCGCGTATTCCGCGGTGAGCCATCCCAGGCCGGACCCCTTGCGCCAGCGCGGGACGCCGTCGGTGACGCTGGCGGTGCACATGACCTTGGTGTGGCCGAATTCGATCAGGACCGAACCCGCCGGATGGTCGGTGAACCCCCGGGTGATGACCACGGGGCGAAGCTCGTCATCGAGGCGACCGTCTTCTCGTTTGGACACTCACCAACCCTAAGCCAAGCCTGCGGCCGGGCGCTCAGACCCGTTCGGAGCGGCGGATGTCGAACGTCTCGCCGCACACGACGGCGTGCACCGGGCCGTCGAACTCGGCCTTGGCCTCGCTGATCACGTCCTCCCGCGAGGTCCACGGTGGGATGTGCGTCAGCAACAGCTCCCGCACGCCGGCCTGCGCCGCGGCCCTGCCGGCCTCGGTGCCCGACAGGTGCAACGCGGGCGGGCGGTCCGGCGAATGCGTCCAGGAGGCCTCGCAGAGGAACACGTCCGCATCGCGCGCGAGTTCGACGAGCTGGTCGCAGACGCCGGTGTCGCCGCTGTAGACGAACGACGCGCCGGTGGGGTCGGTGACCCGCAACCCGTACGACTCGCACGGGTGAGCCACCACCCGTGGCACCACCGTCAGTGCGCCGAACGTCACGGGTTCGCCGTCGACCCAGTGGCGGACGTCGAAAATGTCGGAGCAGTCGTCGATCTCGCCGCCGTAGGGTGAGGACGCCGCCCCCAACCGCGACCAGGTATCGCTGGGGCCGTACAGCATCGCCTTGCCTTCGGGGCGGATCGGGTGGTACCGGCGCCAGACGAACAGTCCCGGCATGTCCAGGCAGTGGTCGGCGTGCAGGTGCGACAGCAGCACGTGTACCGAACTGGGATCGGCGTAGCGCTGCAACGCACCCAACACGCCGCCGCCGAAGTCGAGCACCAGCGGCGGGGTGTCCGGCGCGCGGAGCAGGTAGCCCGACGCAGGCGAATCCGGGCCCACCACGCTGCCTGAGCAGCCGAGCACGGTGATTCGCACGGACACTACTGTGCCATGCCCGGTACTACCATGACGAAAACATGGCCGCATTTATGTGACCAGAATCTCCCTCGCCATCGGCGCTCGGACGCTAGCGCTCGGACGGGTGGCGAAGCGGCCGCACCCCCGTCACCGACGGACCCAGGAACCGCGCCGCGAGTTTGGTGAACGCCTCGGGGTCGCCGGTGGCCTCGAACACCCGGCTCGCCGGCGGCGCGCCGGGACGCTCGGGGTGCGGGCGCAACAAGTCTCGTTCGGTGAGCACCCGAAGCACCTCCTTGGCGGTTTCCTCCGCGCTCGAGACGAGCGTCACGGTGTCACCCATCGCCAGCTGGATCAACCCGGACAGCAGCGGGTAGTGCGTGCAACCCAGCACCAGCGTGTCGACCCCGGCGCGCTGCAACGGCTCCAGGTAGCCCTCGGCCAGCCCCAGCACCTGACGTCCGCTGGTGACCCCGCGCTCCACGAAGTCCACGAAACGCGGGCAGGCCACCGCGGTGATCTCGGCGTCGCGGGCGGCGGCGAAGGCGTCCTGGTACGCGTGCGAGGCGATGGTCGCCTGCGTCCCGATCACCCCGATGCGGCCGTTGCGGGTGGTGGCGACCGCACGCCGCACCGCCGGCAGGATCACCTCGACGACGGGCACGGCGTAGCGTTCGCGCGCATCGCGCAGGCATGCCGCCGAGGCCGTGTTGCAGGCGATCACCAGCGCCTTGACGCCGCGGTCGACCAGGTCGTCGCCGATCGCGAGCGCGTGCGCGCGGATCTCGGGAATGGGGAGCGGCCCGTAGGGGCCGTGCGCGGTGTCGCCGACGTAGATGATGTCCTCGTCGGGCAGCTGGTCGATGATGGCCCGGGCCACCGTCAGCCCGCCGACACCGGAATCGAAGATCCCGATGGGAGCCAGGGACGAGATCACGCGCTGCGCCGCTGGGTCGAGGCCTTCTTGACGGCACGTGCCTTGCGCTCCGGGGCGGACAACGCGTAGGCGGCCACCACGCCGGCGACCGCTCCGCACAGGTGGCCCTGCCACGACACGCCGCCGCACCTGCCCAGCACCGGCATGGCGCCGAGCAGGATGCCGCCGTAGACCAACAAGACCACCAGGCCGATGATGATGTCCCACACCCGGCGCACGAATATCCCGAACACGAGCAGAAAGGCCAGCCACCCGAAGATCAGGCCCGAGGCCCCGATGTGGTCGGTGGGGCCGCAGCTGCTGCCCAGGTCGCCGATCAGCCAGGTACCGAACCTGCCCACGATCCAGACGATCGCGGTGGCCCAGACGAAGCGCGACAACCCGAACAGCGTCATGAGGAATCCCAGCACCAACAGCGGCACGGTGTTGGCCATCAGGTGTTCCCAGCCGGCGTGCAAGACCGGAGCGAACACGATGCCCCACAGGCCGTCGGCCTGCAGCGGCCTGATGCCGTTGGAGTCCAGCGAGTGCCGCGTCAGCTGGTCGATCAGTTCGACGAGGTAGAGCAGCGCCACGAAGGTGAGGATCGTGGCCGCGCCGACCATCCACGCCGGCCGCGACGCCTCCCGAGGCGCCGGGGTGCCCGACCTTCCCCCTCGTCTAGTCATGCGCATCCCCTCATCGGCCGAACGCTCCGGGCAACATGCCGTGGTAGGTCGGTATTCCGGCCACCGACTCGGCACCGAGCACACCGGCCAGCACCGCCCGCGCCACGCAATCGGCGGCCGCGGCGCCCAGCTCGCTGACCAGCCCCGCCTCCGGGGAGAAGGCGGCGGGCGTATCAGCCGCGAGCGGTACCTCGAGGGCGCCGGTGGCCAGCGCGAACACCGTGTCGCCGTCCAGCGGGGTGTGCGCCGGGCGCACCGCGCGGGCCAGGCCGTCCTGGGCGGCGGTGGCGAGGCGCCGGCAGGCCGCCGGGCTGAGCGCGGCGTCGGTCGCCACGACGCCGATCGTCGTGTTGAGAGGATTGTCCAGCGGGCTCAGCTTGGGCGGCAGCAGCGCGAACGCCTCGACCTGTTCGGGCGGCGGCGGCCGCAGCGCGAACTCGCGGATCAGGTCCGCCATCCAGGGCAGGCCGGTGGCCCGGTCGGCGACATCGCCCGCGGAGTTCACCACGACGATCGCGCCGACGGTCACGCCGGACGGCAGCGTCGTCGAGGCCGTCCCGACGCCGCCTTTGAGCACCCCGGCCCGCGCCCCGACCCCCGCGCCGACCGTGCCGACCGCCGGCACCGCCTCACCACCCCGGGCGGCCTCACACGCCGCATAGCCGAAGTCGGCCGTCGGCCGGCGGTCCCAGCCGCCCACCGGGAGATCGAAGATCACCGCACCGGGCACGATGGGCACCACCCCGCCCTCCATCGCGACACCGCGTCCGCGTTCCTCCAGCCAGCGCATGACGCCGTCGGCGGCGGCCAGGCCGTAGGCGCTGCCACCGGCGAGCAGCACCGCGTCGACGAAGCGCACGGTGTTGGCGGGATCGAGCAGATCGGTTTCCCGGGTGCCCGGTGCGCCACCGCGGCAGTCGACCGCGCCGACGGTCCCGGGCGGGGTGAGAACCACGGTGACGCCGCTGGCCCATCCGGCGCCCGGCGACGCGTCGGGATCCAAGCGGTGGTGGTGGCCGACGCGGACGCCTCCGACGTCGGCGATGGAGCCCAGCGGCGGCGCCGTCAAGTTGACCGGGGACCCATCAGCACCAGGACCAGGTATTCCTGCAGGACCGTCAGCCACTGGTAGACGTCGAAGTGGGAGGCCAACGGGTGGTCGGGCGGCAGGCGATCGGGGCCTTGCGGCCCGATGTCGAGCATCACGCCCAGCGTCAGCCGGATGTCATTGACCGCCGAGACCCAGGCGTTCGCCTCGTCCTCGGTCAGCTCGAACTTGCCGGCCCGGGCCGGGATGGTCTTCAACAACTGTTGCGCTGCAACGCGTTTGGCATCGATGATCTCCGGCTCATGCAGGCTGCGCAGCGCGGCGTTCAGGTCTTCGGGAACCTCGGGCGAGGGCTCGTCCTCGGCGTCGGCCCGGTAGAAGTCAGGCAGCAGGCGGCGCAGCGTCGGATCGTGCGGCGGCTCGGAGTTCCCGGTCTTCATGCCGGTGATCTCTTCGAGTTCGTCTGCCGGAGCGGAGGATTCGCGCTCGTCGAGCAGGCCGATCATCGCGCTGACGAGGTTTCGGAGCAACTCGGCCTCGTGGGTGGCCAGGGAGGACCGAAAGCGAGGACCCTCGGGGGTCTCGACGCGCTTCCATTTGCGCACAGGGAATCGGGTGCCCTCACCGGTCCTGCTGCAGGGTCGCCCATAACCCCGCGGCGTGCAGTTTGGATACGTCGGCTTCCATCGACTCCCGGCTGCCCGCCGACACCACCGCCTTGCCCTCGTTGTGCACCTGAAGCATCAGCTTGGTGGCGTGTGGCTCGCTGTAACCGAACAACTTCTGGAACACATACGTGACATAGGTCATCAGGTTGACCGGGTCGTCCCACACGATCGTGACCCATGGACTGGCCGTCACGTCGACGGGGTCAGCCTCGCGTTGTCCGGTAGTGCCCGGTTTGGTGGGCGCTGACGCAACAACCATGGCTCCCAGGATAGCGAGCCCCGCATCTGAATACCGAACCCCGCACGGGGGCGGATACCGTAACGGAATGATCGACCCGGTCCCCGCTGGGCTGTTGACCGACAAGTACGAGTTGACGATGCTGGCGGCGGCGCTGCGCGACGGCACCGCCGCGCGACGGACCACCTTCGAGCTGTTCGCGCGCAAGCTTCCGCCGGGGCGCCGCTACGGCGTGGTCGCCGGAACCGGGCGCCTGCTGGAAGCGTTGCCGCACTTCAGCTTCGACGACGACCAGTGCCGGCTGCTCGCCGAATTCCTCGATCCCGACACGGTCGGCTACCTGCGGGACTTCCGGTTCGGCGGCGACATCGACGGCTATGCGGAAGGGGAGCTGTACTTTCCCGGGTCGCCCGTGCTCTCGGTCACGGGCAGCTTCGCCGAATGCGTGGTGCTCGAAACGCTGGCGTTGTCGATCTTCAACCACGACACCGCGGTCGCGTCGGCGGCCGCGCGGATGGTCAGCGCCGCCGGCGGACGTCCGCTGATCGAGATGGGATCGCGCCGGACCCACGAGCACGCCGCGATCGCCGCGGCCCGTGCCGCCTACATCGTCGGCTTCGCCGCCACCTCCAACCTGGAGGCCCAGCGGCGATACGGAATCCCCACCGAGGGCACCGCCGCGCACGCGTTCACCATGCTGCACACCACGCAGGACGGACCTGACGAGCCGGCCGCGTTCCGCGCCCAGGTCCGGGCACTGGGCGTCGACACCACGCTGCTGGTGGACACCTACGACGTGACGGCCGGCGTGGCCAACGCCGTGGCGGCCGCCGGCACGTCGCTGGGCGCGGTCCGGATCGACTCCGGCGAGCTGGGCGTGCTCGCCCGCCAGGCGCGTGCCCAGCTCGACGAGCTGGGCGCCGGCCGGACGCGGATCGTGGTGTCCGGCGACCTCGACGAGTTCTCCATCGCCGCGTTGCGCGCCGAGCCCGTCGACAGCTACGGCGTCGGTACCTCGCTGGTGACCGGCGCGGGCGCCCCGACCGCGTACATGGTGTACAAGCTCGTCGAAGTGGACGGCATGCCGGTGCAGAAGCGCAGCACCCACAAGGAATCGCACGGCGGCCGCAAAGAGGCGCTGCGCCTGTCGCGTCCGAGCGGCATCGTCACCGAGGAGGTCGTACACCCGGCCGGACGCCCGCCCACGGTGGGCGAACCGTCCCGGCCCCTGACCACTCCCCTGGTCCGCGGCGGCCGCGTCGTCGCGGAAACGGGCGCCTGCGCCCTGGCCCCCGCACGCAAGCTGGCCGCGGCCGGCCTGCGCAGCCTGCCGTGGGAGGGGCTGGCATTGGCGCCCGGCGATCCGGCGATCCCCACCAGCCAGATCCCGGCCTGAGCGCGAACAGTGACCA
Source organism: Mycobacterium sp. TH-M82 (assembly GCF_057473605.1). Lineage (NCBI taxonomy): Bacteria > Bacillati > Actinomycetota > Actinomycetes > Mycobacteriales > Mycobacteriaceae > Mycobacterium > Mycobacterium sp. TH-M82. The sequence continues at coordinate 8,586 of NZ_JBYCKY010000041.1, forward strand.
CCTCCGACGCCTGCCCGAGCGTGCCGGAGCTGCTGGCCGCCGCGGTGGCCGGGCTCGGCGGCAGTGAACGCCAAGGCCAGCTCGAGATGGCCGTCGCGGTGGCGCGCGCCTTCGATACCGGCGAGCACCTGGCCGTGCAGGCCGGCACCGGCACCGGTAAGTCGCTGGCGTATCTGGTCCCCGCGATCGTCCGCGCCGTCAGCGACGAATCGCCCGTCGTCGTGTCCACGGCCACGATCGCCCTGCAACGTCAGCTCGTCGACCGCGACCTGCCGCGGCTGGCCGAGTCGCTGGCCCGGACGCTGCCCCGCGCGCCGCGGTTCGCGCTGCTGAAGGGCCGGCGAAACTACCTGTGCCTGAACAAAATCCACAATGGAAGCGCCATCGACGGCGAGCCTGAGGACAGACCGCAGGAGGAGCTCTTCGATCCGGTGGCCGCGACCTCGCTGGGTCGCGACTTGCAGCGGCTCACCGCCTGGGCGTCGACGACCGACTCGGGCGACCGCGACGACCTGCGGCCCGGCGTTCCCGACCGGTCCTGGTCGCAGGTCAGCGTCTCCGCGCGCGAATGCATCGGCGTGGCTCGCTGCCCCTTCGGCGGCGAATGCTTCTCGGAACGGGCGCGTGGCCGCGCCGGCGGCGTCGACATTGTGGTCACCAACCACGCGCTGCTGGCCATCGACGCCGTCGCCGAATCGGCGGTGCTGCCGGAGCACGCGCTGCTGGTGGTCGACGAGGCGCACGAGTTGGTCGACCGGGTGACGTCGGTGGCCACCGCGGAGCTGACCCCGGCCACCCTCGGGGCGGCCACGCGCCGGATCGCCCGGATGGTCGGTCCGGAACTGACCCAGCGGTTGGAGGCGGCCACCGCCAACCTCGCCGCCGCGATCCACGACGCGCGGCCCGGCCGCATCGACCGACTCGACGACGAGCTCGCGACCTACCTGACGGCGCTGCGCGACGCGGCGAGCGCGGCACGCTCGGCGATCGACGCCACCGGCCCGGTGCGGGCTGACCCCGGAGCGGCATCGGCCCGTGCCGAGGCGGTCGCCGCGCTCGGCGAGATATTCGACACCGCGTCTCGCATCCTTGTCTCGTTCGCTCCGGCCATCCCGGATCGGACCGACGTGGTCTGGCTGGAGCACGAGGACAACCGGGGTTCGCCGCGGCCCGTGCTGCGCGTGGCGCCGCTGTCGGTCTCCGGCCTGCTGCGCGACCGGGTTTTCTCACGGTCGACGACCGTGTTGACGTCGGCGACGCTGACGGTCGGCGGGTCCTTCGACGCAATGGCGGCCGCGTGGGGCCTGACCGGATCGGAGCCCGGCGGCGATCCGACGTGGCCCAAATGGCGGGGTCTCGACGTCGGGTCGCCGTTCGAGCACGCCAAAGCGGGAATCCTCTACGTCGCCGCCCACCTGCCGCCGCCCGGTCGCGACGGCACCGGGTCGGCCGAGCAGCTCACCGAGATCGCCGAGCTCATCACCGCCGCCGGCGGGCGCACACTGGGGCTGTTCTCGTCGATGCGGGCCGCCCGGGCCGCCGCCGAGGCCATGCGCGAACGGTTGTCGACACCGGTGTTGTGTCAGGGCGACGACAGCACCTCGGCGCTGGTCGAACGTTTCAGCGCCGACCCGGAGACCTCGCTGTTCGGCACGCTGTCGCTGTGGCAGGGCGTCGACGTGCCGGGCCCGTCGCTGTCGCTGGTGCTGATCGACCGCATCCCCTTTCCCCGGCCGGACGATCCCCTGCTGGGCGCGCGGCAGCGGGCCGTCGCCGCCCGCGGCGGCAACGGTTTCATGGCGGTGGCCGCCAGCCACGCGGCGTTGCTGCTGGCACAGGGGTCCGGCCGGCTGCTGCGTCGGGTGACCGACCGCGGCGTCGTCGCCGTACTCGACTCTCGAATGGTCACGGCCGGCTACGGCGCCTACCTGCGGGCCTCGCTGCCGCCGTTCTGGCCGACAACCGATGCCGCCCAGGTGCGGGGGGCGCTGGAGCGGCTACGCACCGCGCCCGACGGCGTGCCGGCCTGACCGTAGGCGGTCATCCGGCCAGGGCCACCAGACCGAGCTCGGCGCTGCCGGCGAGCATCGGATGGCGGGGCAGCACCCGCACCGTGTATCCGACCGCACCGGCCATCGGCAGTGGCGTCGTCGTCGCGAACACCGCTTTCCCGCCGTCGGCGCTGCCGGTGTGCGGCATGTCGACCGTCACCGGGTCCTGCAACACGTCGCTGGAGTCCACCCGGCCGAGCACCGCCTGCACGGCCACCTCGTCGGGCCGCAGTCCGCCCAGCCGCACGGTCGCGGTCAGGGTCAGCTTCGACCCGAGCAGCGGGGTGTCCGGCAGGCCGGTGCTGTCGACGTCGGTGACCTCGATCTTGGGCCACGCCTCCTCGACGCGCCGACGGTAGACGGCCAGCTCCCGCGCGGCGCCGAAGGGCTTCTCGCCGCCGATGGTCTTGCGCAGCGACTGCGCCGCGGGCATGTAGTACTGCTCGACGTAGTCCCGCACCATTCGGGAGGCCAGCACTTTGGGCCCCAGCGTCTGCAGGGTGTGGCGCACCATCTCGACCCACCGCGGCGGCACCCCGTGTTGGTCGCGCTCGTAGAACTTCGGTGCCACCGCCTCTTCGAGCAGCGTGTAGAGCGCGTTGGCCTCCAGGTCGTCGCGGCGCACCTCGTCGGCCAGCCCCGTGGCCGACGGTATCTCCCAGCCGTTTTCGCCGTCGTACCACTCGTCCCACCAGCCGTCGCGGATGGACAGGTTCAGTCCGCCGTTCAGCGCGCTCTTCATCCCGGAGGTGCCGCACGCCTCCAGGGGACGCAGCGGGTTGTTGAGCCAGACATCGCAGCCCCAATACAGCAGCCGGGCCATCGACATGTCGTAGTCGGGCAGGAAGGCGATGCGGTGGCGCACCTGCGGGCGGTCGGCGAAGCGCACGACCTGCTGGATCAGCGCCTTGCCGCCGTCGTCGGCGGGGTGGGACTTCCCGGCCACGATCAGCTGGATCGGCCGCTCCTCGTCGAGCAGCAGTCGTTCCAGCCGGTCGGGATCGCGCAGCATCAGGGTCAGCCGCTTGTAGGTCGGCACCCGCCGGGCGAACCCGATGGTCAGCACGTCCGGGTCGAAGGCCGTCCCGATCCAGGCCAGCTCGGCGTCGGCCGCGCCGCGCTCCCGCCACGACCGGCGCAGCCGCGCCCGCACGTCCTCGACCAGCAGCGAACGCAACTGGGAGCGGATCCACCACAGGTGGCCGGGGTCGACCTGCTGCAGCCGCTGCCAGACCGTGGGTTCGCTCAGCGAGTCCGAGCCGGCCAGCTCGCGACCCAACTCCAGCCACTGCGGCGCGGCCCAGGTGGGTGCGTGCACGCCGTTGGTGATCGAGCCGATCGGGACCTCGCCCCGGTCGAACCCGGGCCACAGCTCGCTGAACATGGCGCGGCTCACCCGCCCGTGTAGCAGGGAGACGCCGTTGGCGCGCTGGGCCAGCCGCAGGCCCATGTGGGCCATGTTGAACTTGGCCGGGTCGGCCTCGGCGCCCAGTTCGAGAATCCGGGCGGTCGGCAGGCCCGGCAGCAACGTCGCCTCGCGTTGGTCGTCGAAGTAGCGCTGCACCATCTCTAGCGGGAACCGGTCGATTCCGGCGGGCACCGGGGTGTGGGTGGTGAACACCGTGCTGGAGCGGACGACGGTCAGCGCGGTGTCGAAGTCCAGTCCCGAGTCGGTGACCAGCTCACGGATGCGCTCCGCACCGAGGAAGCCCGCGTGCCCCTCGTTCATGTGGAATACCTCGGGCGCGGGCAGGCCCGCGTTGGCCGTGAACGCGCGGATCGCCCGCACCCCGCCGACGCCGGCCAGGATCTCCTGTTTGATGCGGTGTTCCTGGTCGCCCCCGTAGAGGCGGTCGGTGACGCCGCGCAGCTCGTGTTCGTTCTCGGGCACGTCGGAATCCAGCAGCAGCAGCGGAACGCGACCGACCTGCGCGACCCAGACCCGGGCTCGCAACTGCGCCGAGTCGGGCAGGTCCAGCTCCACCAGCACCGGATCGCCGGTGCTGGTGTCGGTGAGCAGCCGCAGCGGCAACCCCTGCGGGTCCAGCGACGGGTAGGTCTCCATCTGCCAGCCGTCGGCGGTCAGCGACTGCCGGAAGTATCCGGAGCGGTAATAGAGGCCCACGGCCACCAACGGCACCCCCAGATCGGAGGCGGACTTCAGGTGGTCGCCGGCCAGGATCCCCAACCCGCCCGAGTAGTTGGGCAACACCTCGGCGACGCCGAACTCCATCGAGAAGTAGGCGATCGCCGTCGGCATCGCCACCCCGTTGTCCTGCTGCTGCTGGTACCAGAGCGGACGGCTCAGGTAGTCGCGCAGGTCGGCGGCCAGGGCGTCGAGCCGACTGAGAAATCCCTCGTCGACGGCCAATTCGTCAAGCCGGGCGGGGCTCACCGCCCCCAGCAGCGCAACCGGATCGGAGCCGCACTGGGCCCACAGCGTCGGGTCGATGGTGGCGAACAGGTCCTGTGTCGGCTTGTCCCACGACCACCTCAGGTTGGTGGAGAGCTGTTCCAGCGCGACCAGGCGCTCGGGTAGATGAGCACGGACGGTAAAGCGGCGGAGGGCTTTCACACGTCCTTACCTTACTGAGGCTGCCAACCGGTGCAGCGCTACTAACCCAGCGTTTACCTTCAGTGGTGTGGCCGGACCCTAGGGTGGGTATCGGGAAGTAATGGGGGCGCGGCGAGACTTTCCAGGCGTGGTCCCCCACGAAACGAGTTTTCCCGCACGAAAGGCATTCCGCGACGAGGGACCCCGCGGTCGTGCCGCACAACCGGAACGGCCCCGGCCACTACCGCGGGCCGCCGACGAGCCGGGCAGATTGAATCCCCCGGCGACGAATCCGCCCGAGCAGCGGGCGGAGGAGGAGCCGGGCAGATTGAATCCCCCGGCGACGAATCCGCCCGAGCAGCGGGCGGAGGAGGAGCCGGGCAGATTGAATGGAGTGGTGGTGCCGGGTCGCGTCGAGATCGATAACGTCCAGCCCGTCGTTTCGTGCGGCGCGTACCCCGCCAAGGCGGTGGTCGGCGAGGTCGTCCCGGTCAGCGCGGCGGTGTGGCGGGAGGGCCACGACGCCGTCGCGGCGACCTTGGTGGTGCGCCACCTCGGACAGCGCTATCCGCAGGTGACCGAGGTCCGTCAAATCAAGGCGGTCGAGGCCCCCACGCGGCCAGCCGGGGCGCACGAGGCGGGCGCGGCCGATCAGCAGCGGGTCAAGCCGCAGCTGTTCCCCATGACGATGGGCGAAGAGCCCTACGTGTTCCACGGCCAGTTCACCCCCGACCGGGTCGGCCTGTGGATGTTCCGCGTCGACGGGTGGGGCGACCCGATCGCCACGTGGAAGCACGGGCTGATCGCGAAGTTGGACGCCGGCCAGGGCGAGACCGAACTGTCCAACGACCTGCTGGTCGGTGCCGGGCTGTTCGAGCGCGCCGCGGCCGGGGTGCCCCGCGCGCTCCGCGATCCGCTGCTGGCCGCGGCCGCAACGCTGCGGGCCCCCGGCGACCCGGTCACCCGCACCGCGCTGGCCCTGGCGCCCGAGATCGACGAACTGCTGGCCGAGCACCCGTTGCGCGACCTGGTGACCCACGGCGAACAGTTCGCGATCTGGGTGGACCGGCCGCTGGCCCGCTTCGGCGCCTGGTACGAACTGTTTCCGCGCTCCACCGGCGGATGGGACGCCGACGGCAACCCGGTGCACGGCACCTTCGCCACGACGACCGCCCAGCTGCCACGCATCGCCGACATGGGGTTCGACGTCGTGTACCTTCCGCCGATCCATCCGATCGGCAAGGTGCACCGCAAGGGCCGCAACAACTCCCCCACCGCGGCACCCGGGGACGTGGGCTCGCCGTGGGCGATCGGCAGCGACGAGGGCGGCCACGACGCCATCCACCCCAGCCTGGGCACCATCGATGACTTCGACGACTTCGTGGCCGCGACAAGGGCTTTGGGCATGGAAGTGGCGCTGGATCTGGCACTGCAATGCGCGCCGGATCACCCCTGGGCCCGCGAACACCGGGAGTGGTTCACCGAGCTGCCGGACGGCACCATCGCCTACGCCGAGAACCCGCCGAAGAAGTACCAGGACATCTATCCGCTCAACTTCGACAACGACCCCGCCGGCCTCTACGAGGAGGTTCTGCGCGTGTGCCGGCACTGGATCGATCACGGCGTCAAGATATTTCGGGTCGACAACCCGCACACCAAGCCACCGAACTTCTGGGCCTGGCTGATCGCCCAGATCAAAGACCGCGACCCCGACGTGTTGTTCCTCTCCGAGGCGTTCACGCCGCCGGCCCGGCAATACGGGCTGGCCAAGCTCGGTTTCACCCAGTCCTACAGCTACTTCACCTGGCGCACGGCCAAGTGGGAACTCACCGAGTTCGGCAACGACATCGCCGCGCTCGCCGACTTCCGCCGGCCCAACCTGTTCGTCAACACCCCCGACATCCTGCACGCGATCCTGCAGCACAACGGTCCCGGCATGTTCGCCATCCGCGCCGTGCTGGCCGCCACGATGGGCCCGGCCTGGGGCATGTACTCCGGCTACGAACTCTTCGAGCACCGGGCGGTGCGGGAGGGCAGCGAAGAGTACCTGGACTCGGAGAAGTACGAACTGCGTCCCCGCGACTACGCGGGCGCACTCGCCGAGGGTCGGTCGCTCGAGCCGTTCATCTCCCAGCTCAACGAGATCCGCCGGCGTCATCCTGCGCTGCAGCAGCTGCGCACCATACATTTCCACAACGTGGACAACGACGCCCTGTTGGCCTACAGCAAGTTCGACCCCGCCACCGGCGACTGCGTGCTGGTGGTGGTGAGTCTCAACGCGTTCGGGCCCGAGGAAGCCACCCTGTGGTTGGACATGGCCGCACTGGGTATGGAGCCCTACGAACGATTCTGGGTGCGCGACGAGATAACAGGACACGAATTCCAATGGGGCCAAGCCAATTACGTTCGCCTAGACCCGGCGCAAGCAGTCGCGCACGTCATCAACATGCCCCTCATACCGCACGAATCCCGAATCACGCTGCTACGCAGGGGTTGAACGCACCGGAGGTGAAAGGGATATGAGCAATGCCGATCAACTCGCCGAAACGCACCTGGCGCCCGACCATGACGACCTGTCGCTTCTGGTGGCCGGCACCCATTACAACCCGCACAGCATTCTGGGCGCCCACGAGTATGCCGACCACACCGTTATCCGGGCATACCGGCCGCACGCCACCGAGGTCGTCGCGCTCGTCGGTGACGACCGGTACCCGATGCGTCACATCGAATCAGGCCTGTTCGCCGTGGCGCTGCCCTTCACGGACCTGATCGACTACCGGCTGCAGATCAGCTATGAGGGCTCCGACCCGTACACGGTCGCCGACGCCTACCGCTTCCTGCCCACCCTGGGCGAGATGGACCTGCACCTGTTCGGCGAAGGACGTCACGAGCGGCTCTGGGAAGTCCTCGGCGCCCATCCCCGCTCCTTCACCACGGCCGACGGTGTGGTCGACGGTGTCTCCTTCGCCGTCTGGGCACCCAACGCCAAAGGCGTCAGCCTGATCGGGGAGTTCAACGGCTGGACGGGCACCGACGCGCCCATGCGGGAACTGGGCTCCTCGGGCGTGTGGGAGTTGTTCTGGCCCGGGTTCTCCGTCGGCGGCCTCTACAAGTTCCGCGTGCACGGCGCCGACGGCGTGGTGACCGAACGGGCTGACCCGATGGCGTTTGCTACCGAGGTGCCCCCGCACACCGCGTCACGCGTGGCGGTCAGCAGCTACCGCTGGAGCGACGAGGACTGGATGACCCGACGCGCCGAGCGCAATCCGGTGTTCGAGCCGATGAGCACCTACGAGGTCCACCTGGGTTCGTGGCGCCCGGGGCTCAGCTACCGCCAGCTCGCCCGCGAGCTCACGGACTATGTGGTGGAGCACGGCTTCACCCACGTCGAACTGTTGCCGGTGGCCGAGCACCCGTTCGCCGGCTCGTGGGGATACCAGGTCACCTCCTACTACGCGCCCACGTCGCGGTTCGGCACACCCGACGAGTTCCGCGAACTCGTCGACGCCCTGCACCGGGCCGGCATCGGGGTCATTGTGGATTGGGTGCCCGCACACTTTCCCAAGGACGCGTGGGCGCTGGGCCGCTTCGACGGCACCGCACTCTACGAGCACTCCGATCCACGACGCGGCGAGCAACTCGACTGGGGCACTTACGTGTTCGACTTTGGCCGCCGCGAGGTGCGCAACTTCCTGGTGGCCAACGCGCTGTACTGGATCGAGGAGTTCCATGTCGACGGCCTGCGCGTGGACGCCGTCGCCTCGATGCTCTACCTGGACTACTCGCGCCCGGCCGGCGGCTGGACGCCCAACGTCTACGGCGGGCGCGAGAACCTCGAGGCGGTCCAGTTCCTGCAGGAGATGAACGCCACGGTGCACAAGACGGCGCCGGGGATCGTCACCATCGCCGAGGAGTCGACGTCGTGGCCAGGCGTGACGCGTCCGACAAGCCTTGGCGGCCTGGGCTTTTCGATGAAGTGGAACATGGGCTGGATGCACGACACCCTGGACTACATCAGTCGCGACCCGATCTATCGCAGCTACCACCACCACGAGATGACGTTCTCGATGCTCTATGCGTTCAGCGAGAACTACGTCCTGCCGATCAGCCACGACGAGGTGGTGCACGGCAAGGGCACGCTGTGGGGGCGGATGCCGGGCAACAACCACGTCAAGGCCGCCGGCCTGCGCAGCCTGCTCGCCTACCAGTGGGCGCACCCGGGCAAGCAGTTGTTGTTCATGGGCCAGGAATTCGGCCAGCGCAACGAGTGGTCCGAGGAGCACGGCCTGGATTGGTGGCAACTCGACGAGCAGGGCTTCTCCAACGGCATCCTGCGGATGGTGCGCGACATCAACGCCATCTACCGCAGTCATCCGGCGCTGTGGAGCCAGGACACCGTTCCCGACGGCTACTCCTGGATCGACGCCAACGACTCCGCCAACAACGTGCTGAGCTTCCTGCGTTACGGCAGCGACGGTTCGGTCATGGCCTGCGTCTTCAACTTCGCGGGTGCCGAGCACAGCGGCTACCGGCTCGGACTGCCGTGCGCCGGCCGGTGGCGCGAGGTGCTCAACACCGACGCCACGGACTACAACGGTTCCGGGGTCGGCAACATGGGTGGCGTCGACGCGACCGAGGACCCGTGGCACGGGCGGCCGGCGTCGGCGTGTCTGGTGTTGCCGCCCACGTCGGCGCTGTGGCTGGCGCCCGAGTAGCGCTCGGCATTCAGCGCGAGCAGACGCAAAATCGCCCTAAACCGGAGGTTTCAGGGCGATTTTGCGTCTGCTCGCCGCGTCAGTACAGCGCGTTGGCGAGGTTGCGCCGGCCGGCGACGACCTCCGGATCGGCCGGATCGAACAGTTCGAACAACTCGACGAGGCGGGTGCGCACCTTGGCGCGCTCGTCCCCGGATGTCTTGCGCACCAACGTGATCAGACGTTCGAAGGCGGCGCCGACGTCCTGGTTGAGGATCTGCACGTCGGCGGCCGCGAAGGCGGCGTCGATGTCACCCGGCGCCGCATCGGCCACCGCGACCGCGTCGGGGACTTGAGCCGTTGCGCGCGTGAGGAAGTCGATCCGCCTGATCGCGGCCTTCGCCTCGACGCTGCCGGGGTTGGCGTCCAGGATCGCCTGGTACGACTCCTTGGCGGCCTCGAAGTCGCCGGCCTCGAGTCGCTGGCGCGCCTGCAACAGCTCCGGATCGGTTTGCGGCGACTCCCCGGCCTCCCCCGGGCCCCTGAGCTTGCCGTCCGTTGCCGCGAGCAGCGAATCCACCCAACGGCGCAGCTGGTCGGCCGGTTGCACGCCCTCGAAACTGGACAACGGCTGCCCGGCGGCCAACGCCACCACGGTCGGAACCGCCTCCACACCGAACGCCTGGGCGACCCGGGGAGCCACCTCGACGTCCACCGTGGCCAGCGACCATTTGCCGTTGTCCTCGGCGGCCAGCGCGGACAGCGTTTCGGCCAGCTGGGCACACGCGTCGTTGCGCGGCAACCACAACAGCACCACGACCGGCACTTCGCCGGACCGGATCAGCACCTCGTCTTCGAAATTGGCCTCGGTGACCTCGGTCACCCCCGCCGCCGGCGCCGCCCGGCCGCCGGCCCCAGCTGCCGATGCTTTTTGCTGAGCGCGCTGCTTGAGGCCGGACAGGTCGACCGCACCAGCCAGCGCAGGCCCTATGGAGGATCGCGGACGCGTCACGCCGTCAAGTCTGTCATGCACATCGGCGCCCGATCCACCCGGTCGCGCGGACACTCGCGCAAAGTGAAAATCCGGCCGCGGCCCCCGCCGAAAGGCTCCTGAGCGCCCGATATGACGAACATCACACGTGTGCGCGCGAACCGCGCGCCAGCAACGCGGCGCGCGGGCCGTTACCCGGCCCGCAGAATCAGCGCGTCGCCCTGTCCACCCGCCCCGCACAGGGCGGCGACACCGTAGCCGGAGCCGCGGCGCGCCAACTCCAGGGCGACGTGCAGCGCGATGCGGGCTCCCGACATGCCGATCGGGTGCCCGACGGCGATCGCGCCGCCGTTGACGTTGACGATGTCGGGATTCAGCCCCAGCTCGCGGGTCGAGGCCAGCGCGACCGCCGCGAACGCCTCGTTGATCTCCACCACGTCGAGTTGGTCGACCGAGATGCCTTCGCGCCCGAGCGCCTTCCTGATCGCGTTGGCCGGCTGCGACTGCAGCGTCGAATCCGGTCCGGCCACGACGCCGTGCGCACCGATCTCGGCCAGCCACGTCAGGCCCAGCGCCTGGGCTTTCTCCTTGTTCATCACCACGACCGCGGCCGCGCCGTCGGAGATCTGCGACGCCGAACCCGCGGTGATGGTGCCGTCACGGCGGAACGCCGGCTTGAGACCGGCCAGCGATTCGGCGGTGGTGTTGGCGCGGATGCCCTCGTCCTCGGCGAACTGCAGCGGGTCACCCTTGCGCTGCGGGATGTTGACCGGCACCACCTCGTCGGCAAACACCCCGTCCTTCCACGCCGCGGCCGCCCGCTGATGCGAACGCGCGGCGTAGGAGTCCTGCTCCTCGCGGGTGAATTTGTCGACGTCGTTGCGCTGCTCGGTGAGCGCGCCCATCGGCTGGTCGGTGAACACGTCGTACAGGCCGTCGTAGGCCATGTGGTCCAGCACGGTGACGTCGCCGTACTTGTAGCCCGAGCGGCTGTCCATCAGCAGGTGCGGCGCCTTGGTCATGGACTCCTGCCCACCGGCCACCACCACGTCGAACTCTCCGGCGCGAATCAGCTGGTCAGCCAGGGCGATGGCGTCGATACCGGACAGGCACATCTTGTTGATCGTCAGTGCCGGGACGTCCCAGCCGATGCCGGCCGCCACCGCCGCCTGGCGCGCGGGCATCTGACCGGCTCCGGCGGTCAGCACCTGGCCCATGATCACGTACTCGACCAGCGACGCCGGCGCCTCGACGTTCGGGAAGGCCTTTTCCAGCGCGCCGGAAATCGCGATGGCGCCCAGGTCACTGGCCGAAAAGTCCTTCAGCGAACCCATCAGCTTGCCGATGGGAGTACGGGCTCCAGCAACGATCACCGACGTCGTCATGACTATCTCCTTAGGCCTACTAGGCGCTCACTGGGGGCCGATTCCGATCCCCGAAGAAGCGAAATCTTTGCCGTCAGGTTACCGTTGTGAGATGACGACGGATCAAGTTGACGCCCGTCAGTTGCTGTCTACCACGCTCGTGACGGCGGTTGATCATGTCGGCATCGCAGTCCCCGACCTCGACGCGGCCATCGCCTGGTACCACGACCACCTCGGCATGATCCTGGTGCACGAGGAAGTCAACGACGATCAGGGTATCCGTGAGGCCATGCTGGCGGTGCGCGACGCGCCGCCCGGCACCGCACAGATTCAGCTGATGGCCCCGATCGACGACTCGTCGACGATCGCCAAGTTCCTCGACAAGCGCGGGCCGGGCATCCAGCAGATGGCCGTCCGGGTCGGCGACCTCGACGTCATCAGCGAGCACCTGCGCTCCCACGGGGTCCGTCTGGTGTACGAAGCACCCCGCCGCGGTACGGCCAACTCCCGCATCAACTTCGTCCATCCCAAGGATGCCGGCGGAGTCCTCATCGAGCTCGTCGAACCCGCTTCCTGAACGGCTGCGGCATTGAAGGGCCTCACGACCATTTCCGGGTAGGCCGGCGCGTCGCGCGGGCGGCCCAGCACCCCGTGTGCCAGTGCCGGCGGTCCCCGATCCCGGCGTCGTGAGTATCGGTCGGCCAGACCACCACATGCGCGGTGCCCGAACGGATCTCGTGGTCACAGCCGGGGCAGCGGTAGATCTTGACGGCACGCGCCGCCGCGACCGGGCGAACCTCGTATTCGTGCCCGTCGGGTCCCGTCTCGACCCGCCGCGAGACCGCCGACAACGGCACGGGCCGCTGTCGTCGCGGCGGTGTGCGGCGCCGTGCCATGCGGCCAGTCTAATCCGGGGCCCTCAGAACAGCCGGTACTCGTCGCTGTCCATGCCCCGCATCTTGTCGTAATCCAGTGTGAGACAACGAATCCCGCGGTCCTCGGCCAGCGTGCGCGCCTGCGGTTTGATCTGCTGGGCGGCGAACACCCCGTGGACCGGGGCCAGCAGGCTGTCGCGGTTGAGCAGCTCGAGATAACGGGTGAGCTGCTCGACGCCGTCGATCTCGCCGCGCCGCTTGATCTCCACCGCGACCGCCCCGCCCCGCTCGTCGCGGCAGAGCAGATCGACGGGCCCGATCGCGGTCATGTACTCCCGGCGCACTAACGTGTACCCCTCGCCCAGCAGCTGCACGTGCTCGGCGAGCAACGCCTGCAGGTGGGCCTCGACGCCGTCCTTGACCAACCCGGGATCGACGCCCAGGTCGTGGCTGGAGTCATGCTCGACCGCTTCGACGGTGATGCGCAGCTGTTCTCCTGCTTTGTTTTCCACCACCCACACCGGCGCCTCGCCGACGGGCTCCTCGGTCAGCCGGCACGGCGGACTCATCCAGTTCAACGGCTTGTAGGCGCGGTCGTCGGCGTGCACGCTGACCGACCCGTCGGCCTTGAACAGCAACAACCTGCGCGCGGACGGTAAATGCGCGGTGAGCCGGCCGACGTAGTCGACGGTGCATTGGGCAATCACGAGTCGCACCCGACTCACCTTAGAGCGTGGCCGACAAATTAGGCTGACGCCACCATGTCGGCAGAAAAGACGGTGGCACGGCGCCTGGGCCGGGTGCTCGAAGCGGTCACCCGTCAGAGCGGCCGGCTGTCGGAGACCCCGGCGTACGGCTCGCTGCTGCTCGGGCGGGTCACCGAAAGCCAACGGCGCCGGCGCATCCGCATCCAGGTGATCCTGACCGTGCTCGTCGTGGCCGTGAACCTGATCGGCATCGGCGTCGCCCTGCTGTTGGTGACGGTCGCGATCCCCGAGCCGAGCGTGTTCGACGACGCGCCGCTCTGGCTCACGTTCGCGGTGGTGCCCGCCTACATCGCGGTAGCGCTGGCACTGGGCGCGTTCTGGATCACCCGGCGGACCGTGATCGCGCTGCGCTGGTCGATCGAGGAGCGCACACCGACCCGCGAGGACGAGCGCAACACGTTCCTGGCGCCGTGGCGGGTCGCGATCGTCGACATCGTCCTGTGGGGATCCGGCGCGGCGCTGCTGACCACCCTCTACGGGCTGGTCAACGTCTTGTTCGTCCCGCGGTTCCTGTTCGTCGTGACGTTTGCGGGCGTCCTGGTCGCCACCGGGAGCTATCTGGCAACCGAGTTCGCGCTACGTCCGGTGGCCGCGCAGGCGCTCGAGGCGGGACGTCCGCCCCAGCGGCTGACCGCGGGCATCATGGGCCGGACCATGATGGTCTGGTTCTTCGGCTCGGGCGTCCCGGTGATCGGTATCGCGCTGGTGGCCTTCTTCCAGCTCCTGATGCGCAACATGACCGAAACCGAGTTCGCCGTCGGCGTGGTGATGATCTCCACCGCCACGCTGATTTTCGGTTGCCTGTTGATGTGGATCCTGGCGTGGCTGACGGCAACGCCGGTGCGGGTGGTGCGCACGGCGCTCGAGCGGGTCGAGCGCGGCGATCTGCGGGGCAACCTGGTGGTGTTCGACGGGACCGAACTCGGCGAGTTGCAACGCGGTTTCAACGCGATGGTCGACGGCCTGCGTGAACGGGAACGCGTGCGCGACCTGTTCGGCCGGCACGTCGGACGCGAGGTGGCCGCCGCCGCCGAACGCGAGCGCCCGAAGCTGGGCGGGGAAGAACGCCACGTCGCCGTCGTGTTCATCGACATCGTCGGCTCCACCCAGTTGGTGACCAGCCGCCCGCCCGCCGAAGTCGTCGCGGTGCTCAACGGGTTTTTCGGCATCGTCGTCGAGGAGGTCGACCGACACCGCGGCCTGGTCAACAAGTTCGAGGGAGATGCGACGCTGGCCGTGTTCGGCGCCCCGAACCGCCTCGAGCGCCCCGAAGAGGAGGCGCTGGCGGCTGCCCGCCGCATCGCCGAGCGGCTCGGCGAGGAGATGCCCGAATGCCAGGCCGGCATCGGCGTCGCGGCGGGCCAAGTGGTCGCCGGCAACGTCGGCGCCCGGGAACGCTTCGAGTACACCGTGATCGGTGAGCCGGTCAACGAGGCCGCGCGGCTGTGCGAGCTGGCCAAGTCATATCCGGGCCGGTTGCTCGCGACGGCCGGCACGCTCGACGGCGCGAGCGAAAACGAGCGCGCCCGTTGGTCGCTGGGCGAGACGGTCACCCTCCGCGGGCACGAGCGCCCCACCCGGCTCGCCTCGCCCGCCGAGCCCGCTCCCCCGACCGAGTAGACCGCGTCACCGCCGGCCGCGGGGCCGCAGCACGGGTGTCACGAGCTGACCGGTCTGGAGATAGCTGTCCAGATTGCGGATCGCGAGCTGCGCCATCGCCCGTCTCGTCCGGGCCGTCGCGCTGCCGATGTGCGGGAAGAGCACCACGTTGTCGAGCCCGAGCAACTCCGTGGGCACCCGGGGCTCGTCGGCGAAGACGTCCAGGCCCGCGCCGGCCAGCCCGCCGCTGGTCACCAGCTCCACCAGCGCGTCCTGGTCGACCACGCTGCCGCGCGCGATGTTGATCAGGTAGCCCTCGGGCCCCAACGCGTGCAGGACTCTGCGGTCGACCAGGTGGCGCGCTTCGTGATCACCCGTGGTGGCGACGACGAGGACGTCGACCGATTCGGCCAACTCGACCGGAGACTCGGCGTAGCGGTACGGCGACCCTTCGATCCGGTTGCGGTTGTGATAGGCGATGGCACAGTCGAACCCGAGCAGCCTGCTCGCGATGGCCGAACCGATGCGACCGAGGCCCAGGATGCCGACCCGCAGGCCGCTGACGTCCCTGGCGTACGGGAACTGGCCCTCGCGCGCCCATCGGCCGCCCCGCACGTAGCGGTCGGCGGCGCCGAAACGCCGCACCGCCATCAGGATCAGCCCCAGCGCCGTATCGGCGACCGTGTCCGAGAGCACGCCGGGGGTGTTGCTCACGCCGACCCCCAAGCGCTCCGCCGCGTCCAGGTCGATCAGGTCCACACCGGCGCCGTTATTGACGATCGCCTCCAGGCCGGGCAGCGCCGCTATCATCTCCGCGTCGACGCCGGGCCGCCCGGACGTGACCAGCACCCGGACACCGGCCGCGCGCCCCGCCAGGAAATCGGCCCGACCGGGACCGTCGGGCAGCCTGGGGATCCGGTAACGCGCGGCCAGCTCGGCCTCGAAGGTGGGCTCGAACTCGCCGATGCCCAGCACGCCGTCGGGACTCTTCAGCGTCACGCTTCCATCATCGCCCACCATGCCGATGAATTTCCCCACCGATCACGTTGTGACGGAGCTTTTCCCGACCGAACGACTACATCGGCGGCATCAGCACCGTGTCGATCAGGTACACCGTGGCGTTCGCCGTCGGCACGCCACCGCAGACAACGCGGGCGTTTGCGACCCTGAGATCGTTCCCCTGGCCGGTCACGTTCACGTTCGCGCCTTGCAGGGTCTTGTGGGAACCCGCCACCCGAGCCGGACTCAGCTGCCCCTGCACCACGTGATAGGTCAGGATGCTGGTCAGCAGCTTCGAATCGGTCTTGAGCTGGCCGATCGTCGACTCCGGCAGCTTGCCGAAGGCGGCGTCGGTCGGTGCGAACACCGTGTACTGGCCGTTGTCGAGCGTGTCGACCAGGTTCACATCGGGATTCAGCTTGCCGGAAAGCGCGGCGGTCAGCGTCGTCAGCATCGGGTTGTTCGACGCCGCCACCGCGACGGGGACCTGCGACATGCCCTCTACCGATGCGGGACCGCTGGGATTTGCCGCCGCGTAATCCGCGCATCCGGGCCCCACCAGGTCGGCCGCTGCCGCGGTCGGGGCGGTGGTCACGGTGAGACCGATGAGGGTCGCCGCCGCGAAACCCGTCGCCAACATTGAGGTGGTGCGTGCTTTCATGTGTCTGGCCTCCTACGTGTCGGCGACGGTATCCGCCGCCGGATTGGTATCGACACGAGTAGTTCGGAGCTCGAACCGGTTTGGACTGCCGACCGTGCAAATCAATCGCGCCGGGGTTTAGCCGTAGGTGAACGAGTAGATCTGCAACCCCTGGCTGGGGCGAACCTCGAGCGTTCCCGGCGCCAGACGATCGTCGGCGACGATCTGGTGCGACGTCGGCGGACCGCTGATCGGCACCGCAACGGAGTGTCCGCCGCGCGTGACGGTCAGAGTTCCCCTTCCACCGGCGACGACATAGACGTCTTGGGCGTGGTAGTTCAGTTCGATGCCGCACCGGTCCGTGTCGGCCGTCGCGCCCTGGTAGTCCAGCGACCACCGTCCCCGCAGCGCGAAGCTGTCGGCGGCGAGGGCCGGTGGGTAGTCGAACGTCGCGGCCCCTTCGTCGTAACGGCCGCCACCGCCGTAGTTGACGACCTTGCCGACTGCCAAATAAGTCTCCGGGGTGGTCTGTCGGCGGGGAGCGGAGCCGGTCGTGTCCCGCGGCGGCGGCAGCTCGAGTCCGGGATGCGCGTCGACGAGGAGCCGCCGGATCAGCTTCTCGGTGACGCTGTAGTCACCTTCGCCGAACCTGATGTGCCGCACCTGGCCGGCACCGTCGATCAGATATTCCGCGGGCCAGTAGCGGTTTCGGTAGTTCGTCCACGTCGAATACCGGTTGTCGAGGGCGATCGGATACCGGATGCCCAGGTCGGCGGCGCCTTTGGCGACATTGCCGGCCACCTTCTCGAAGGCGTACTCGGGCGTGTGCACCCCGACCACCTCGAACCCGTACTCCTTGTACGCGTCGTACCAGCCGACGACGTGGGGGATGGCGCGCTGGCAGTTGATGCACGAGTACGCCCAGAAATCGATCAGGACAACCTTGCCGCGCAGCGACGCGAGTTCGACCGGCCGGTCCCCGGGTGTGTTCAGCCATTCGGTTATGCCCTTGAGACCCGGTGCCGGGCCGCAGTTTTCGAGCTCCGTGGCACCGTTGCCGCAGTTGGACAGCTGCGCGTTCTGGTCGTTGACGAGGCCACCGAGTTGCAGGTGCTGCCGGATCCCAGGGTCGGCGGCCAGCCTGTCCTGCAGCGATCCGGTGTAGTCGGGCACGGCGGTCTGCAGCGCCGCGGCCACATTGAACACCAAGGCCAGCGCGAGCGAGATCATCAGCAGCCCCGCCGCGATGCGGATCTGCCGCTGGTTGCGCCGGAACACGTTGATCCGCTGGGCTACTCGTTGGCCCGCCAGAGCGAAAACCAGCAAGGGCACGGCGACGCCGAGCGCGAACGCGACCGTCAGCACCGCGGTGACCGGACCGATGGAATCCGTGGCGCCGGCCACCGCGATGGCGGCGAGGACGGGCCCCGCGCAGGGGACATAGAGCGCGCCCAGCGCCAGACCCAGGCCGAACCCGCCGCCGTCCATGCCGATGGATTTTTGCGGGATGCGCGCGAACGGCCGCTCGAGCAGATGCTGGACCGGCGGGAAGATCAGGCCCAGGCCGATCGCGGCGAGCGCGGTGAGCGCGGCCCAGCGGATGGCGTCCTGCGGCAGGTGCAGCAGGGACAGCAGTGCGGAACCGGTCAGCGTGACCAGGCTGAAGCTGACCACCAAGCCGACGACGACCAGGTAGGGCCGCAAGGGCCTCGACCGCTTGCGTTGCGGCACATCGTCGTTGGCGGCGTTTGGGGTGCCCACGAAGAAAATCACCGGAAGCACCGGGAGGATGCACGGCGAGACGCCCGTCAGCAGGCCACCGAGGAAGCCGATCAGCGCTACGGTCAACACGACAGTTATTCGTGGCCGCTGCGGTCCCGGATTGGTGCCTATCGGGAAGAACAGCCCGACCGTGGCCGGGCTGTTCTCGTCTCGCCCGCTCTACTGACCCGGAGGCATCAGCACGGTGTCGATCATGTACGCCGTCGCGTTGGCGGTGCGAACGCCACCGCAGACCAGACCGGCGTCGTTGACCTTGAGGGCGTCACCCTGGCCGGTCACCGTCACGGTGGCGCCCTGCAGGGTCGGGTGGGCGCCGTCGACCCTGGCCGGACTCTCCTGACCCTGCACCACGTGGTAGGTCAGGATGCTCGTGAGCAACGGGGCGTCCGTCTTGAGTTTGTCGATGGTGGCGGCCGGCAGCTTGCCGAAGGCGGCGTCGGTCGGGGCGAACACCGTGTACTGGCCGTTGTTCAGCGTGTCGACCAGGTTGACGTCCGGGTTCAGCTTGCCGGACAGCGCCGACGTCAGGGTGGTCAGCATCGGGTTGTTCGACGCGGCCGTGGCAACCGGGTCCTGGGCCATCCCGGCGACGGAGCCGGGACCGCTGGGGTTCTGCTTGGCGTAGGCGGCGCAACCGGTACCGATCAGGTCGGCAGCGGGGTCGGCCATGGCCGACGTCGTCGTGGGTGCCGCCATGCTCGACGGCGTCGTCTCAGTCGTCGACGACCCGGACGCCGACTTGTTGCTCGAACACGCCGAGAAGCCGACGACCGCGATCGTCGCCAGACCTGCCGCGGCGACTGTTCTGGCCCGAGAGTCCTTCATCGCTTTTGCACTCCTTCATCACGGACGGCCTCCTGCGCCGCCTTTCGACCGGACGCAGGTGATTCGGAGACACCGCGGCCGCGGATGGGTGCGGGCAGTGATCCGTTCAGCGCAGCGGCAACTCGGCCAGTATCGCCCCGGTCGGCTGGGCCGAACCGGTGCCGGGTTCGACGGTGAACGCCAGGGCCGTCGAGGCGCCGAGGTTGGACAGCGTCGCGGTGGTCGAGGGCGCTACCGCCGCCGTGCCCATCGTCCCCGCCGAGGTCGCGCCCTTGGCACTCAGCAACCACATCTGGTAGACGGTGCCCGGTGACGGTGGCGGGACGTTGTTCATCACCAGCACGCCCGCGTTGCGATCACGGGAGAACACCACCGTGGCCGTGCCGTCCGCGAGCGGGCGGGACACCGTTCGCACGTCCGGGGCGGCCAAGACTTGCGCCGCGACCGTCGCGGGGGGATGCGGCCGCATCAGCACGCCGACACCGAAGGCGACCGCTCCGACCACGATTGCGGCCGCCGCGGAAGCCACGGCCGCGTTCCGCCAACCCGACCGCCGCTTGCCGGGGGATTCCGCCGCCGCCAGCGTGGCGGCCCGCAGCCGGGGCGGCGGCTCGACCGCTATCGCCGCCGACGCGACTGCCAGCGTCTCGCGGATGGCGCGGACTTCGGCCTCGAAGGCCGCCGCCAGCGGCCGCGGGGCGGCCGCTACGCGCCGCTCGATGTCGACGCGTTCCGCGTCCGACACGGCGTCGAGCGCGTACGGCGCGGCCAGTTCGAGCAGTTCGAATTCGGTCGGTTCGGTCATCGCACGTCCAGACAGTTCCGCAGGCTCCGCAGCGCGTCGCGCATGCGCGATTTGATCGTCGACAGATTCGCGTCCAACCGCTGCGACACTTCGCTGTAGGTCAATCCCTCGTAATACGCCAACTGGATACACTGCCGCTGCGTGTCGGTCAATGCGTCCAGGCATTCGGTCACCGCACGACGTTCCTCACCGGCGATCGCCGAGTCGACGACCACGTCGCCCGGCGGCTCGGCGCTGGAGGCGGCGTAGCGAGACTCCCGCCTGCTGAACGCCTCCTCGGAGCGCACCCGGTCGACGGCGCGCCGGTGCGCCATGGTCAGCAGCCAGGCCAGAGCCGAACCTCTGGCCGGGTCGTACTCCCCCGCCGTGCGCCACAACTCGAAATAGATCTCCTGGGTCGTTTCCTCGCTGTAGCCAGGGTCACGCAGCACGCGCATCACCAGTCCGTACACGCGGCTTGCGGTGAGGTCGTAGACGGCGGCGAACGCGGCACCGTCGCCGCGCGCGACTCGACGCAGCAATGCGTCCAGCTCGTCGCGCGGTCGTCCACTCATCGATGGGTAGCCTATGTGAGCTCCCGCGCGCCGGTCTTTCTTTCACGCTGGTGATTCGAAGCTGCCGGACAGACGGACGAGCCTTCCCCGCACCCCACTTTGATGTCGCATTCCCGCCAGCTTTGTCGGCGGGCGGGTGTAACTGTGGAGACGTGCACGAAGACTTCGAACGCTGCTACCGGGCCGTGCAGTCCAAGGACGCCCGGTTCGACGGCTGGTTCGTCACCGCCGTGCTCACGACCCGGATCTACTGCCGGCCCAGCTGCCCCGTGCGACCACCCTCTGCCCGCAATGTCTGGTTCCTTCCGACCGCGGCGGCCGCCCAGCGGGCGGGGTTTCGGGCCTGCAAGCGGTGCCGTCCCGATGCGTCGCCGGGCTCCCCCGAATGGAACGTGCGCGGCGACCTCGTCGCCCGCGCCATGCGGTTGATCGCCGACGGCACGGTGGACCGCGAAGGCGTCGGCGGCCTGGCGGCGCGCTTGGGCTACACCGCTCGGCAACTGGAACGTGTGTTGCGCGCCGAAGCCGGCGCCGGCCCGCTCGCGTTGGCCCGCGCGCAGCGGGCGCAGACCGCGCGGCTGCTGATCGAGACCACCGACCTGCCGTTCGCCGACATCGCTTTCGCCGCCGGGTTCTCCAGCATCCGCCAGTTCAATGACACCGTGCGTCTGGTGTTCGAAGGCACGCCGACGGCGATGCGCCGGAGCGTGGCGACTGGGCCACGACGCTCGACATGCGAACCGTCCCCGGGGCCGGTGAACCTGCGGCTGCCGGTCCGCATACCGTTCGCCTACCAGGGCGTGTTCGGCCATCTCGCCGCTACCGCTGTCCCCGGTTGCGAAGAGGTCCGCGCCGGCGCCTACCGGCGCAGCCTGCGGCTTCCCGCCGGCAACGCCGTGGTAGCCCTCACGCCCGCCGCCGACCAAGTGCGCTGCCGCCTGGTGCTCGACGACTTCCGCGATCTCGCCACCGCGATCGCGCGCTTCCGGCGACTGCTGGACCTCGATGCCGATCCCGTGGCGGTGGTCGACGCGCTGGCCGACGACCCGGCGCTCGGGCCCGTCGTGGCTCGGTCCCCGGGGCAGCGCATTCCCCGCACCGTCGACGAAGCCGAACTCGCGGTGCGCGCGGTCCTGGGCCAACAGGTGTCCACCAAGGCCGCAGGGACTCACGCCGGCAGGCTGGCATCGGCTTACGGCGACCCGATTCAGGACCCCGACGGCGAATTGACCCACACGTTCCCCTCGGTCGATCAACTCGCAGAGCTCGATCCGGCACTTCTGGCGGTGCCCGGGGCCCCGCGGCGGACGCTGGCCGCCCTGATCTCCGGCCTCGCCGATGGGCATATCGTGCTGGATGCCGGCAGCGACTGGAGCGGAGCACGTGCCCAATTATTGGCGCTGCCGGGAATCGGCCCCTGGACCGCGGAGGTGATCGCCATGCGCGGGCTCGGTGACCCCGATGCATTTCCCGCCGGTGACCTCGGCTTGAGGCTGGCCGCCGAGCGGCTGGGCTTGCCCAGCCGGCAACGGACCCTCGTCGAGCACAGCGCTCGTTGGCGTCCCCGGCGTTCGTATGCCACCCAACATCTGTGGACCACGCTGCCACATGCGGTAAACCATTGGGAGGTCGCATGATCGAATACCGCACCATCGACAGCCCGATCGGGTCGCTGACCCTGGCCGGGCACGGCACGGTTCTGACCAACCTGCGCATGGTCGACCAGACACACGAACCGAGCCGCGCCGGCTGGTCACCGGCGCCGAGGGCGTTCGGCCACGCGGTCGAGCAGATCCGCGCTTATTTCGCCGGGGAGCTCGTCGAATTCGACCTCGACCTCGACCTGCGGGGAAGCGAGTTCCAACAGCGAGTTTGGCAGGCGCTGTTGACGATTCCGTACGCGGAGACCCGGTCGTACGGACAAATCGCCGCACAGATCGGCGCCCCCGGTGCTGCGCGCGCAGTCGGGTTGGCCAACGGCCGGAACCCGATCGCGATCGTCGTGCCCTGCCATCGCGTCATCGGCGCAGGCGGAAGCCTCACCGGTTACGGCGGGGGGCTCGAGCGCAAACGTGGCCTGCTGGAACTGGAGAAAGGCGGGCGCCGGCGCATGTGAGACACCCGCTGGCGCGACCGGGATCCTGGAGAGCCCGCCGAGGCGACTGCCCTGAGCCCCCCACACCCACGGACGGGCGCACCGCTGCCACGCCCCCCGGCGCAGGGGAGTTCACCGTTCGCTGCCCACAGATCGACGAATCTTGCCAGAAAGGAAAGGAAAGACGCCTAACCTCGAAATTTCACGGTGATGGCGTGGTGGCCTGAGCGGGTTCGGATTGGCGTTTTTTGGCCTCGGGGCGTGCTCGGCGGCCCGAGGGCGTCGGGTGGCACCGGGGTCCTTGGCTCCCGTGGGGTTTTTCGTCTCGTAGGGTCAGGTCGTTGCGGTGGTCAGGTCGGCGCTGGTAGGGCGTCGAGCCTGGTCACGGCGGCAGCCAGCAGGTGCGACCATCGACTGTGGCTGGCCAGGCGCAGGTGGGTCTGGCGGGCGTGGCGGCTGATGCGGGCGGCAATCGAGAACAGCCGCAGGCGTAGCCGTTTGGGTTCCCAACGCCGCGCCGGGTGTGCGGTCAGTGCCAGCATCTGCATCCAGGTGGTCAGCTCGCAGGCCAGTTGAACGATGGCGCACCAGATGCGGTTCTGGTCGAAGCTGTGCAGTGGAAGATTGGTCAGGCCAGTGTCTTTGGCGATGCGGATACGGTCTTCGCAACGGGCCCGGCGCCGGTGGCGTAGTTCCAGGTCGGGGAGCTGGCCGCGGGTAGCGTTGGTAACGAATGCGGTCAGGCGCAGTCCGTTTCGGTCGGTGAACCGCAACTGGGCGCCCGGGTGCGGGCGCTCTTTTCTGATGATCAGTCGCATCCCGGGCGGCCAGTCCGACAGGTCGACCATGCCGGTGGCTTCAGCGACCCAGGCGCCGTCGCGGATGCCGCCGTCGGTGTCATAAGCCGGGGTCCACGCGCGGTCGGGGATCGCATCGATGGCCTCGGTGATGGCCTCGGTCAGGCCGAAGCCGATCGAATACCCCAGTCGCCGTTTGGCCAGGTATTCCAGGAACTTGTGGGTGCCGCCGCCGGCATCGGCCCGCACCAGGACTTTGCGGCCGACCCGATAGGCGGGATCGCCCGGCAGTTGCGCGAGTGCGTCGATGAGTACCTGCTTGTGGTCGGCGGCGGTGTTGGACCCGGCGTTGCCGGGCCGCAGCAGCATCGCCAACGGTTCCCCGGTGCCGGCCTGCCCGTGGTCGGCAAACGCGCACAACGGGTGAAATCCGAAGCCCCGCTTGTATGTTGATGCCGCCTGCTGCTTTTCGGAGTGGGCGGTGACCAAGGGTTGCGTCGATGTCGATGACCAACGGCGTCTCGGCGTCGATCCCGTGATCGGGGGCATCGGGTCCCGCAGCAGACCATGCGGTAGCCCGGGCGGTAGCTCGTGCGGTGTTGATCGCAGCCAACGCGGCATCGGCATCGGCGGCCAACGTGGCGATCAACCGCGACACGGTGGGATCGGAT
>NZ_JBYCKY010000042.1:0-6283 GCF_057473605.1 Mycobacterium sp. TH-M82
GTTTCGACGAACCGGTGCACACCGGTGACACCACGGGCATGGGATCCATGCGTCTGCTCGAGGCGGTGCGCCTGTCCAAGGTGCACTGCCGCTTCTATCAGGCGTCGTCCTCGGAGATGTTCGGGGCGTCCCCTCCGCCCCAAAACGAGCTGACACCTTTTTACCCGCGGTCGCCCTACGGCGCGGCGAAGGTCTACTCGTACTGGGCAACGCGCAACTACCGCGAAGCCTATGGGCTGTTCGCCGTCAACGGCATCCTGTTCAACCACGAATCACCGCGACGTGGTGAGACTTTCGTGACACGAAAGATCACGCGGGCGGTTGCACGGATCAAGGCCGGCCGGCAGTCTGAGCTGTATATGGGCAATCTCGACGCCGTCCGCGACTGGGGCTACGCGCCGGAGTACGTCGAGGGAATGTGGCGGATGCTGCAAGCGCCCGAACCCGAGGACTTCGTGCTGGCGACGGGGCGGGGGTACACCGTGCGCGAGTTCGCCCAAACCGCCTTCGCACATGCCGGACTCGATTGGCAGGAGCACGTCAAGTTCGACGAACGCTACCTACGGCCCACCGAGGTGGATTCGTTGATCGGCGATGCGTCGAAAGCCTGCGACAAGCTGGGATGGAAAGCATCCGTCCACACCGCCGAACTGGCTCGTCTGATGGTCGACGCCGACGTCGCTGCTCTGGAGTGCGAGGGCAGTCCCTGGATCGACACGCCGTCCCTTCCCGGCCAGACATGAACGCCGGCACCGTATCCGGCGCCCTCGACCGGGCAACACCGGTATATATCGCCGGGCACCGCGGGCTGGTGGGATCCGCGCTGGTGCGCACGTTTCGCGCCGAGGGGTTCACCAACCTGCTGGTGCGGCCACGCTCGGAACTCGATCTGACCGATCGGGCCGCGACGTTCGACTTCATGCTCGACGCCAAGCCGCGGGTGGTGATCGACGCGGCGGCCCGAGTCGGCGGCATCCTGGCCAACAGCACCTATCCGGCCGACTTTCTGTCCGAGAACCTGCAGATCCAGGTCAACCTGCTCGACGCCGCCGTGGCCGCCGGGGTACCGCGGCTCCTGTTCCTGGGTTCCTCCTGCATCTATCCGAAGTTCAGTCCGCAACCGATCCCGGAGAGCGCGCTACTGACCGGCCCACTCGAGCCCACCAACGACGCCTACGCGATCGCCAAGATCGCCGGCATCCTGCA
Source organism: Mycobacterium sp. TH-M82 (assembly GCF_057473605.1). Classification (NCBI taxonomy): domain Bacteria; kingdom Bacillati; phylum Actinomycetota; class Actinomycetes; order Mycobacteriales; family Mycobacteriaceae; genus Mycobacterium; species Mycobacterium sp. TH-M82. The sequence continues at coordinate 1,207 of NZ_JBYCKY010000042.1, forward strand.
GGTGCAGGCCGTGCGGCGCCAGCACGGCCTGGCGTGGATCTCGGCGATGCCGACGAATCTGTACGGCCCGGGTGACAACTTCTCCCCGACCGGCTCACACCTGCTGCCCGCGCTGATCCGCCGCTACGACGAGGCCAGAGCCGCCGGAGCGCCCGAAGTGACGAACTGGGGCACCGGGACGCCGCGACGTGAACTGCTGCACGTCGATGACCTGGCCGCCGCGTCGCTGTTTCTGCTGGAGCATTACGACGGACCCGAGCACGTCAACGTGGGCACCGGCGTCGACCACTCCATCGCAGAGATCGCCGGGATGGTGGCCGCGGCGGTGGGCTACTCCGGCGAAACCCACTGGGATTCAACCAAACCGGACGGCACGCCCCGCAAGCTGCTGGACGTCTCCAGGCTGCGCGAAGCAGGATGGTCATCGCGAATCGGGCTGCGGGACGGCATCGAAGGCACGGTGGCGTGGTATCGCGATAACTCCGGCGCGGCAAGAAAGTAGCTGCCCACATGTTAGTGTGACGCAGTGGCGCTATCGCACCGTGCTCGTATGTTTACGCGCCGGATTGGTTTCGACGTATCCCGCTACCACCCCGAGCTGGACGGAAAGCGTAATTTCCTGAATCAGCTGAAACACCACAAGGTAAATCACGTTCTCGACGTGGGCGCCAACTCGGGACAATATGCGGCGGGCCTTCGGGAAGCTGATTACAGGGGTCGTATAACTTCTTTCGAACCTTTAGCGGGGCCTTTTGCACTCCTCGAACACAAGGCCTCGAAAGATTCGCTTTGGGATTGCAGGCGGTGCGCAATTGGTGACACAGAAGGAACGATCTCGATCAACGTTGCCGGCAACGCCGGTGAAAGCAGTTCGGTGCTGCCCATGCTGAAAAGCCATCAAGACGCCTATCCGCCAGCGAACTACGTCAGCACCGAAGAGGTGCCCATCGGCCGACTCGACTCGGTAGCAGCAGAAATCGTGTCGCCGACCGATGTTGTTTTCATGAAGATAGACGTTCAAGGCTTTGAGAAGCATGTTCTCGCCGGCGCTCAGAAAACCCTGGAAGACCGTTGCGTCGGCATGCAGCTGGAGCTGTCCTTCATACCCTTGTACGAAGGCGGCATGCTCATCCGCGAAGCGCTCGATGTCGCGTACTCCATGGGCTTCACACTGACTGGGCTGGTGCCCTGTTTCACAGATATGCGCAATGGCCGGATGCTTCAGGCCGACGGCATCTTCTTCCGCGAGGACAGCTGATCGGGAATGGTTGCACCGCCGCTGTTCTCCATCGTTGTTCCCACGTTCAACACGGCAGCGACCCTGGGTGCGTGCCTCGACAGCATCATCAGCCAGACGTGGAAAGACTTCGAGGTTGTCTTGGTCGATGGCTGCTCCACGGACACGACCCTGGATATCGCGAACGGCTATAAACCCGACATGGACGGGCGCCTGCTGATTCATAGCGGACCCGATCAGGGGCCTTACGACGCGATGAACAAAGGCGTTGCGCTCGCCACGGGAACTTGGTTGCTGTTCTTAGGCGCCGACGACACCCTTTATCAGCCGGACACGCTTGCGCAGATAGCCGCCTTCATCGGCGAAAGCGGCCCCAGCGACATAGTGTACGGCGACGCCATGATGCGTTCGACCTCATCGCGCTATGCCGGCAGCTTCGACCTCGACCGGTTGTTATTCGAGCAGAACATCTGCCATCAGGCTATTTTTTATCGTCGTGAGCTGTTTGCCGGTATCGGCCCCTTCAACCTGCGCTACCGCTTGTGGGCGGACTGGGATTTCAACATTCGCTGCTTCTCCAATCCAGCACTGGTTGCCCGGTACATGGATATCGTGGTGGCCGACTACAACGATGTGAGCGGGCTCAGCACTGCAGAGGACGAGGAACTCAAAAAGCGCCTGCCGGTATTCGTCAAAGTGTCATTGTCGGCGATGTTGCGCCGCAGAATTGAGCCGTGGCGCAAGCTGATCAGCGTCAGGCACGCGCACCACGGTTGACCATAATAACCCTGAGTCCGGGCGCGACTATTCCGCACAAACGGGCTCACCCCGTCGGACGCCCACCGCTGCTTGGAAATTCGACGCTGGCACCTACGGGCGGTGGAATCAGCCGGACAAGCCGGTTGTTGCGCGCGACCAGGAGGACAAGCCCCGGATCGTCCAAAGGTACGTCGACCCTAACATCCAGGGACCTGGGTACAGAACCGTCAACGGAGACAACTGTAACCGTAGCGCCACTGAGCTCTATCTGCTCGCCGACGCTCAGGGGCGCGCGAGAAGACCGAAACGTTTGCTCGACTGGGTTTGATGCCGCAGGGCCGCCAATCGCGTCAAGGCGAAAACTCGACGCACCGGTCCGTGTCAGCCGGTGACCACTCTGGGCCATCGACAAGATGTGCCAGGCGCTGACGGCCCTCGGTGCGAGCGCCTGGTCAATCGCAGCAGGGTAGAAGGCCGTCTGCATATCCGGTGCGGCCAAAACGATCACATGACTGACCACGGAATCCTCTAGACCGGCCGTCTGGAAAATCTCGATTTCCTGACGAGCAGTTTGGATGAGTTGGCCAACACCGGAGACAAATGCAATCGGAGCAAATACCAGGTGTAACAACACAATTGACAGAAGACCTACGCGGAGCACCTGCCGTGAACCTGACGTGGCGAGTTGTTGGCCGCCCCGATAGAGCAAGACGGCGAGAAAAAATGCTGTTGCGATGCTCGGAAACAATAAAAGCCTCGGGCTTGCGGGGCCCGCCGAGCTAATTGTCAACGAGAGCAAGGCTCCTGGGAGTAGCCAACGCAGCGTCGCGCGCTCGCTATCGGCTATGGCCGGCCGGACGAGGCGATAGATCAGAAAGAGCGCGAGCACGGCCGCAAATCCGATTGCGGCGCCCGTTGCCGGCGACACATTGGTAATAGCGCCGAGCACTGAAGATCCCACCAATGTGGGGACGCGCTCGGCCGCCGCCCGCAGGAAGCCGATCGGATTACTAGTAGGCCCGACGTAGAGGTTCCCACCAGCGCCGAAGTCGAGCAGGCTGTATACGCCCATGTAGGCTGCTGCGATCGCAAGCACCGGCATACTCGCGAGCACGCGAGAGCGCGCCGACGACCGATTCGGGGGCATGAGAGCGAACGCGTCGAAAGCGAGCCAGCAAGCTACGGCGCCCAGACCTGTCTCACTGCCCAGCAAGGCCACTATGACGCCGAGAGGGCCCAGCAACGCCCCGGGTCGCCACTCGTCACGCACGAATCGCACATGTGCGGTAAGGCCAAGCGTGGCAGGTATGGCGGCCAACATCACGTGACGCGATGCGATCCAACCAGCGGGCTCACTATGAAGCGCGTCGACAGCGAACAGCAGCGCGGCAAGGGTCGCGGTTGCCGAATGCGGCCCCAGGTGTCGGACACCGAGTGCGACGCGGAGCAAAACGCCTACAGACAGGACGAGCGTGACATAAAGCAATATCGACGTTACGTGATAGCCCGCCGCAAAATGGCCCCAAAGACTGTGGTCGAGCGAAAACAATAGACTCGTCAACGGCCGACAGAAGTGCATTTTAAAGCCTGGATCGGTGAACCAGGGCAGTGGACCGTCTTTGATCAGTTGGTTGACTTCGGCGCGGTTGGAAGCGAACCGATAGAGGTCGATGGGCGATTGGTGCGCATACGACGGCACGGCGTGCTCGATTTCTGCGAGCAGGGTGTAGTCGTCCGCGAAAAAGCCGATTTTGAGCGTGGGCAAGGCGATCAGCACTGTCAGCATAAGAACCGCCGGCAGAGCTCGCCGGCCGCCGAATATCTTGAGGACGCGCGAAACCCGGCCACCGGGCACCGCGGACCTGTCGGCGGTGTCGGCATGGTCAACGTGAGGGTGACAACTGAGGCTTTCGTACTCGGATGCGCCAGGGTTGCTGTTGCGTTCGGCCTCCACCGCGTCGTGGTGCGGTTGCAACGCGTCTCCGCGGGGTGCTGCGCACTCGTCCCGGCCCGCTACCGGCGCAAGCCGTGGTCGATCAGCCGAAGCTGATCGAAGTGGCATCAACTTGAGGAGTTTGTCCACTTCTCCCCTTTTTGGCCTGGTCGAACGGCAGCTGCCGCAGAGCCTCCCCACCACAGTCGCTCAGAGCTTAGTCCAGGGCCCTGCTTATCGGGTCGAATTACGGAATCTTGATGTGACACGGTTACGGCACCTGAACGACAGCGCAGCGAAACCGAGAATTGGTCCCTGGGAATCCCCGAGGGGCGTGACATACGGAGATTCGATTGGCGTTCGGCCCGCTGTGGCTCGGCCCGCCGGCTCAGGCGGGGCCGCTGGCGGGGCCGTCGCCGTCGGCACGCAAGCGGCCGAAATCGGCGTTCGCATCACCACCGGCCACATCAGCGACGCTGGACGCCGACCTGCCGCTTCGGCCTCTCAACCGTGTTGTGTACTGAATTGCAAACTCGCGAAGGCCCTACGCCACCGGATGCGCTCCGGATGCAGTCGGCGCCGAAGCGCGGGCAACGACGGTCGACCGTCGCGTCACCTGACCTCGACCACGATCGAATCCAAGCCGGCACGAATCACCGAGTCCGCAAACGCTGCTCGGGCGGCACCGGTGATCGCGTCAAGTTGCGGAAAACCTGCCAACCCCGAACCGAAGAGCCGCAAATCATCTATCACAATTGTGGACCCGGCTGGACATACATTGGCCAACCGTCCCAGCGTAGATTGCGCGGGCTCCATCTCCTCACCTGTAGCGGTACCAATTCCCGAAAAATGGCCATCCAAGAATACGAGCGGGGGCGAGGAACAACGAGCAACGAGCCTCGGGATCTCAGTCAACGAGTCGCCATGAACAATGCTCACATTGGCCGTACCGGCGAATCGTCGCTTGGCTGAGGCGAAGAGCGCATCATCCAACTCGACCGAGATCACTTCGTCGGCGTGCGCGGCGAAGAACGCCGTCGTCGCGCCCTTGTACTAAGGAGTTCGTAAGTAAGCCGAGACATGCCAGCGAAAATACTTGCTGACCAATGATATTCGGCGAGAATAGGTATGTGCGCGATAACGATGGC
>NZ_JBYCKY010000043.1:0-1649 GCF_057473605.1 Mycobacterium sp. TH-M82
GTTTCGACGAACCGGTGCACACCGGTGACACCACGGGCATGGGATCCATGCGTCTGCTCGAGGCGGTGCGCCTGTCCAAGGTGCACTGCCGCTTCTACCAGGCGTCGTCCTCGGAGATGTTCGGGGCGTCCCCGCCGCCCCAAAACGAGCTGACACCGTTTTACCCGCGGTCGCCCTACGGCGCGGCGAAGGTCTACTCGTACTGGGCAACGCGCAACTACCGGGAAGCCTATGGGCTGTTCGCCGTCAACGGCATCCTGTTCAACCACGAATCACCCCGACGTGGTGAGACTTTCGTAACACGCAAGATCACGCGGGCGGTTGCGCGGATCAAGGCCGGCCACCAGTCCGAGCTCTACATGGGCAATCTCGACGCGGTCCGCGACTGGGGCTACGCGCCGGAGTACGTCGAGGGGATGTGGCGGATGCTGCAGGCTTCCGAGCCCGAGGACTTCGTGCTGGCGACGGGGCGCGGTTATACCGTGCGCGAGTTCGCCCAAACCGCTTTCGCCCATGCCGGGCTCGATTGGCGGGAGCACATCAAGTTCGACGAACGCTACCTACGGCCCACCGAGGTGGATTCACTGATCGGCGATGCGTCCAATGCCTCCGAGAAGCTCGGATGGAAAGCATCCGTCCACACCGCCGAGCTGGCCCGGCTGATGGTCGACGCCGACATCGCAGCGCTGGGGTGCGAAGGCCGACCCTGGATCGACACGCCGACACTTCCCGGCCAAACATGAACGCCGACAACGTATCCGACGCCCTCGACCGGACCGCACCGGTCTACATCGCCGGACACCGCGGGCTGGTGGGATCCGCGCTGGTACGCGCGTTTCGCGCCGAGGGATTCACCAACCTGGTGGTGCGGGCACGCTCGGAACTCGATCTGACCGATCGGGCCGCGACGTTCGACTTCATGCTCGACGCCAAGCCGCGGGTGGTGATCGACGCGGCGGCCCGGGTTGGCGGCATCCTGGCCAACAGCACCTATCCCGCCGATTTTCTCTCCGAGAACCTGCAGATCCAGGTCAACTTGCTCGACGCCGCCGTGGCTGCCGGGGTGCCGCGGCTGCTCTTCCTGGGCTCCTCGTGCATCTACCCGAAACTCAGTCCGCAACCAATCCCGGAGAGCGCGCTGCTCACCGGCCCGCTGGAGCCCACCAACGACGCCTACGCCATCGCCAAGATCGCCGGAATCCTGCAGGTGCAGGCCGTGCGGCGCCAGCACGGGCTGGCGTGGATCTCGGCCATGCCGACAAATCTGTACGGCCCGGGTGATAACTTCTCGCCGACCGGCTCGCATCTGCTGCCCGCGCTGATCCGCCGCTACGACGAGGCCAAAGCCGCCAGAGCCCCCTCGGTTACGAACTGGGGTACCGGGATACCCAGACGCGAGCTGCTGCACGTCGACGACCTCGCCACGGCGTCGCTGTTCCTGCTGGAGCACTACGACGGACCCGGGCACGTCAACGTGGGCACCGGCGTCGACCACTCCATCGCAGAGATCGCCGGGATGGTCGCCGCCGCCGTGGGCTACTCCGGCGAAACACGCTGGGATTCAAGCAAACCGGACGGCACACCCCGCAAGTTGCTGGACGTCTCCGTGCTGCGGAAAGCGGGATGGTCGCCACGGATCGCGCTGCGCG
>NZ_JBYCKY010000044.1:0-5017 GCF_057473605.1 Mycobacterium sp. TH-M82
GGCAAGATCGCCTGTTTCGGCCAGGACGACACCTGCTCCTACTTTCAGACCGGGATGGCGATGACCGGAACGCTGCGCTGGGGCGACACCTACGAGCAGGTCACCGGCCGAGCCGGGCACGTCGACCGGCAGTGGTTCCCCAGATACGCCGGCGGCGGCGGAACCGGGGGAGATCCGCGTGCCCGATCGCACGAGTGGTGCACCGTCAACCTGGACAACGGCGTCGACTTGAGCGTCTGGCGACAGTTCGACCGCACCAACCGCAATGCGCTGCAACCCTTCTCTGGTGTGACGACAAGCCACCCCGACCCTGCAGTTGCGCCGAACTGCGCCGAAGACGTCGAGATCGCCGTGGGAAGCTATGTACGCTGGCCGGAGTCGGTGCGCCCGCTGGTTCGCCCGTTGGCCGTGGGAAGGTTTCTGCCCGATCGGCACCGGATCACCTCGGCCGCACTGCAACTCGATCTCACCGGGGAGCCGCTGGTTGCCGTCCCGGCACACGCTCTGCCGATCGAATATATGGAGGGTCCGTACCGCTACTGTGGCACCCTGCACGGTGAGCCTGTCGAGGGCTTCGGGCTCTACGAGCGATCGTTGGTGTTGTACCGGGATTGGGAGCTGGTCGACGTGCTGGCGGCGGCGGTTGAAAACCTCGAACTACCCGCCGCTGAGCAACTGGCCACCTTGGTCAACGAGCTTCGGCCGCTGGTGGTTTCGGAACGCCGGAATGAGGCGCAGAGGATGTTGGAGACCAAGGTGCGTCCCGTCGTCGACAAGCTGCCCGCCGGGCCGGGCACCGGTGTCGCCGAGGTGCTCGGTGCTCTCATCGATGCGGTTGGCTGCCGCTGACCACGTTCAGCTCGGTTGGCGCAGCGGAAGGCCGGCTGCGCGGTAGATGGCGTCGATCACTGTCATGTTCTCGACGGCGTCGGCCGGCGTTGTCTTCACCGCTTCGCCGCGCAGCACCGCGTTGGCGAATGCGTCGAGCTGAAAGGCGTAGGAGGACCTATGGGTGAATCGCTCCACTCGTTTCCCGTCGACTGATCGTACCGCGAGACGATGGAAAGCTTGGGGCATAACCGGATTGAGTACGCGCAGTTCACCGCGGTCGCCGATCACCTTGGCGCTGATCGCCAGCAGCTGCCACGACCACATCGAGCACCCGACCCGTCCGGTAAGCCCTCCGGGGAACCGCAGCTCGGCGTGCATGGCTCGATCGATGTTCGGATTGTGCAGTTTCGCTTGCGCCGAAACAACCTCCGGGGTTGCGCCGCCGAACGTGCGAACCATGTGTACGGCATAGCAGCCGGCGTCCATTGTCGCACCACCGGCCAGGGAGTAGTTGTAGCGGATGTCGGAGAACTTCGGCAGCGGGAAACACAGCGCCGCCTCTACTCGCGTGAGCTTGCCGAGTTCGCCTGATGTGACGATCTCTTCGACGCGTAAAGCCAGCGGGTGGTAGCGGTAATGGAACGCCTCCATCACCACCCGGCCGGACTTGGCGGTCAGGTCGGTGATCTCTCGGGCTTCGTCGGCGTTGGCGCTGAACGGCTTCTCGCACAGCACATGCTTGCCCGCCGCCAATGCGGCGCGCGTCCACCGGCCATGCAAGCCGTTCGGCAGCGGGTTGTACACAGCAGCGAGACTCGGGTCGGCGACCAGGGTTTCGTAGCTGTCGTGCACCTGCGCGATGCCGTGTTTCGCCGCGAACGCCTCCGCACGACCGGTATCGCGGGCCGCCACCGCGGCGACCTCGATCTCGGCGTTCTGCCTGGCCGGTTTGATCAGCGCAGACGGCGTGATTGCGGCTGCACCCAGCACCCCGATCCGCAGCTTGGCCGGTGTTGACATGCTTCTCCTGATTTGTGATCAGCCCGGGTGGCCGGTGCGTGCCAATGCTTCGGTCCAGGCGGCATGACGATGCTGCAGGCCGGGTTCATTGCGACCGATCGCCCCGTTCTGGCGGGGCCGATCAACAGAGGCGTAGTCATCCGCGCTGACGGTGTACTCGGTGGGGGCGAAGTCGGTGGTTTTGTCACGCGCCAGCTTCAGCGCGCGCCGGGTCAGGTCGATGAGTTGATCGTGATCCATGTTTCCCAGTAAAGACCCTCCTGTCGCCCGCGGCCAGCCGGGGACTTCCGACCTGAGCGACGCCGACCGCAGCGGCTGGCTGAGGTCGCATTGACAAATCCTTATGAAGTCGCTTCGATTGTGAATGCGTTACAGGATTTCATCCGATCGTGATAGGCAGCCGGGGCCATGGGTGTTGTGTCTGTGCTGACGAGGAAACGACTTCAACGCCGGGACGCTCGGTCGCGGATGGCTCGAGTAGCCGGAGTGGCCACAACGATGGCGGCCGGCGCATTGGCGATGGTGTTGATGGGCCCGCGCGCGGTCGCCGAGCCGGGTCCACCGAATCCGCTACAACCCGTGATCGATCAACTGCTCGACGCGCAGCAGCAGGTCACCGACACCAACAGCAACTACCCGTTTATCGTTTCGTCGGACCTGCCCACCCTGCACGAGTACACACAAAACCTTGCGCTCACCATGCTCGCTATGGAGCTCAACACACTTAGTGTCGACCAGTTTCACGACGTGACGATGCGGTGGGCTCCGTATCCGTGGTCCGCCCCCGCCGCCAACCCGCAAGAATTTCTGGTCTACACGAATCCGGACGACCAATACGGCGAAGTACACCTCGAGCCCAATCAGACATACGTGGTCACTGTTGATCCCAGCCCTGGTAGCCAGGATGTGACCTTCGCACCCTATTCAGGCAACGGCGTAACAGCCGACTTCAAGGCTCTTTCCGGTGGGATCGATTTGGTGAATGCTAAGCCAAATCCCGACGGCACCTACACCGTTGTGTTGAGTTCGGTGCCACAGCAAGGAAACTGGGTCGATACCGCCGGAGCAGATACGGTGCTGGTTCGTGACACCGTCGGCGACTGGGGCCAGATACATGATAATTTCTCCGTCCAGGAAGAGGGCGTCCCCCAGAAGCTCACCGTTCCGCTGTTGTCAGAGGACCAGATTTCGTCGATGCTGAGTACCGTCGCCGCGAACATGCCGACCGAGAACGCTGCCGGTACCTACTTAGGGGAGCGGGAAGTGTTCGACACCATTCCGAAAAACACATTTCTTCCCATACAAGCGACCGGCAAGGTTATTCCGGGGCCGACACTGCCGGGCCAACTAAGCAGTCTAGGCCACTATTCGCTCGAGCCGGATCAGGCGTTGATCGTCAAGGTGTCCAATATCGACGCCGCATACTCAGGCCTTCAGCTGGCCAACGACTGGGGAGAGACCTCTCCCTATGCGACCGTGCAGGGCAGCCTCAACGACACCCAGGCGTTCCATGATCCGAATGGCTTCACCTACTACGTCATCAGCAGTCAAGACCCGGGTGTGGCGAACTGGGTCGATGACTCCGGTATCAACAACGGAGGTATTTTTCTGCGGTGGCAGGACGTGACAGGCTCCGCTCCGGGCGCGCCGGTGCAGGACGAGGTCGTCGACGTCGCCGATGTCCGCAACGATCTGCCGGCCGACACCCCCGTCGTCACCCCTGCAGAATATGCAGCCGACTTCAAAGAACGCCTGTTTGAATACGACTATGTTAGCGACCAGAACCACAGCATCGCCTGGCTCGGGGCCAATGGCCTTTACGACCAGGTCAAAAGTGCGGTGGGCGCCGGCCAGTTCAATGAGATATTCGGCGGTCAAACCGATGTGCCCTCGATACTGGATCGGCTGACACCGGCGCTGAGTCCCGATCCGGTCACACTCGCTCACGACATGCTGACCGATCCGGTTGGCAGCCTGACGGCGCTCATGAACAATGTGCCGCTGGCGATCAAGGACGTCGAGCTGCCCACGGTTTTGGCGCTGTCGGATCTCGTCGAACTCGTCGAGCAAACCGCCCAGGCGGTGCACAACGACGTCTCCTCCGGCCAACTGTCGTCGGGACTGGCAGCTCTGGCCCCGGGCGTTCAAGGCCTCGGAGCGATCTTCAATGAAACGTTGACCGACCCGGTAACCAGTATCACCGCTGGCGTCCTCAACGCACGCGACGACCTGGCGGTTGCGGTAATGAATGCGACCAGCGCCACGCAGCCAAGCGACACCCTCTGGGATTCGCTGTCACAGCTGAACCAATCGTTGTTAGATCTGCTGAAACCCGATCCGCTGCCCTGAGTCCCAGCGCCCGCAAGCCGTGTCGCCGGGTCGGCGACCGTCGGGTGGCCGGCATGTTGACGCTAACTTTATAAACTTTATAATCACAAGTATTCAGCGGGGACAGCGGATCCGCGGGGTTGCAATCGGGCGGGTGCGCTCCGTCAGCGACTATCGGAAGGTATAGAGGTAGAGCCGATGAACCTCAATGATCTGGTTCTGGTCAGCGTGGACGACCATGTGGTAGAGCCGCCGCACCTCTTCGACGGGCGGCTGCCCTCGAAGTATGTCGAACTGGCACCGCAGTTCATCACCAACCCGGACGGCACCAACGTCTGGCAGTACAACGGTGAGACCGTCGGCAACGTCGCGCTCAACGCCGTCGCGGGCAAGCCGAAGGAGGAGTACGGCATCGAGCCCACCTCCTTCGCCGAGCTGCGGCCCGGCACCTACGACCACAACGAGCGGGTCAAGGACATGAGCGCCAACGGGGTGCTCGGCTCGCTGTGCTTTCCTTCCTTTCCGCAGTTCTGTGGGCAGCTCTTCGCCCGCACCGAAGACAAGGACGTCGCGTTGGCGATGGTGCAGGCCTACAACGACTGGCACATCGACGAGTGGTGCGGCAGCCATCCCGGCCGGTTCATCCCGTGCGCGCTGCCGGCGATCTGGGACCCCGAAGTGATGGCAACCGAGATCCGGCGGGTCGCGAAGAAGGGTTGTCACGCACTGACCTTCAGCGAGAACCCGTCGAAGCTGGGCTGGCCGTCCATTCACTCCGATCACTGGGACCCGGTGTGGCGGGCGTGCAGCGAGGAGTCGGTGGTGGTGTGCATGCACA
>NZ_JBYCKY010000045.1:0-9813 GCF_057473605.1 Mycobacterium sp. TH-M82
GGAGGTGGCGGCGCGGGTCAATGCGCTGCTGGATATCGCGCAGGCCAATCTCGGCGATGCCGGCGGCACCTATGTGGCCGCCGACGCCGCGGCGGCCAGTAGCTACACCGGGTTCTAGGCGAAAGGAGTTCAGCGATGACGCAGATCATGTACAACTATCCGGCGATGTTGGCCCATGCCGGGGAGATGGCCGGCTATGCGGGCACGTTGCAGGCGGTGGGTGCCGATGTCGCCAGCGAGCAGGCGGCGTTGTCGGCGGCCTGGCAGGGCGACACGTCGATGACTTATCAGGCGTGGCAGACGCAGTGGAACCAGGCGATGGAGGAGTTGGTGCGGGCCTATCACGCGATGGCCGGCACTCACGAGGCCAACACCTTGTCCATGCACGCCCGCGACGCCGCCGAAGCCGCCAAATGGGGCTAGGGCCATAGTGGGTGAGGTCAGGGCGGATCCCAACGCCGTCGAACTCACCGTCGAGCAGGCGTGGTTCATCGCGGAAAATATTGGCGCCGGGACATTTCCGTGGGTGCTGGCGATCACCATGCCCTATACCGACACCGGCGAGCGAGCCTCGTTCATGGCGCGCCAGAGCGATGAGCTGACCCTGATGGGTGTGGTCTCTGTGGGCGGCACCGTCAATCCGGCGGTGGCCGACTGGATTCGGGCGGTGTGCTTCCCGGACCGCTGGCTGGAGCTGCGCTATGTGGGGCCTTCCGTGTCCGCGCAGTCGTCCGCTGACGAGATGCTGCGCGGTATCATCGCGCGACGCGGTCACCGCGCCGGCAAGATCGGCAAAACGGTGGTCGCGCTGCGCAACGCTCAGTTGGTCACGTTCACCGCTATGGACATCGACGACCCGCGGTCGTTGGTGCCGGTGCTCGGTGCCGGGCTGCAACAGCGGCCGCCGGCCCGTTTCCATGAGTTCACCCTGCCGGCCCGAGTAGGGGTCCGGGCTGACGAGCAGCTGCGCAACGGCGTGCCGCTCGCCGAAGTCCTTGGTTACCTGGCTATTCCGGAATCAGCACGTCCGGTCGTGGAGTCGGTTTTCGCCGGTTCGCGCAGCTACGTCGAGGTTGTCGCGGGCTGCGACAACAACGGCCAACACACCACCGCCGAGGTGGGGATGAGCATCGTCGACACCACCGAGGGCCGGGTGCTGGTCAGCCCGTCCCGTGCCTTCGACGGCGAGTGGATCTCGACGTTTCAGCCGGGCACCGACTTCGCCATAGCCCTCGCGGTCGAACAGCTGACCGGCCTGCTGCCGGACGGGCAGTGGTTTCCCGGCCGGCGACTGTCCCGAGATTTCACTGCCCAGCCGTCCTAGCAGGAAAGAGAGCACCGATGTCTGAAACCCCGATGATGTCCGGCTCGTTTCGGTCGGCCATGCCGATCGTCCGTATCGCCGTCCTCGCTGACAGTCGACTGACCGACGTCGCACTTCCGGCCGAATTGCCGCTGCGTGAAATCCTGCCCGCGGTACAGCGTTTGGTGGGTCCAACCGCCTCTGACAGCGAGGCGGACATCGATCCGGAAGACGGCTCGACCACCCGGCTGAGCCTCGCGCCGATCGGCGGTGCGCCGTTCAGCCTGGACGCCAGCCTGGACACTGTCGGCGTGGTAGACGGTGACCTGCTAGCGCTGCGGCCGATGCCCACCGGCCCCGCGGCGCCGGGAATCGTCGAGGATATCGCCGATGCCACGGTCATCTTCTCCGGTTCGCGGCTCAAGCCCTGGGGACCGGCGCACATCCGGCGGGGCGCGCTGGCCGCGGGGGTCGGCTTGGTTCTTGCGGCCAGTGGGCTGGCGGTCGTCCATCGAGTGGTCACCGGCCAGCCGGTGGGCCTGCTGGCAGCCGGTGCGATTGCCGTGCTGACGGTGCTGGCCGCATGGGTCAGCCGGATGCGCTCAACGGGCACCGCGATGGCGCTGTCGGTTGTGGCGCTGGTGCCGGTCGCGGCGACGTCGACACTGTTGGTACCCGGTGAATTCGGGCCGGCCCAGGTGATGTTGGGTGCCGCCGGTGTCGCCGCGTGGTCGCTGCTCTGCCTTATCTCCAACGGAGGCGACAGCGGTGAGCGGCCAATCGCAATCTTCACCGCCACCACGGTGGCCTCGGTCGGCGTGCTGGCGGCCGCTGGTATCGAAACGCAATGGCACCTGCGGCTTCTCAGCATCGGTTGCGGTCTTATCACGGCGGCTCTGCTGCTCACGGTCGCCGCACCGCAGGCTTCCGTGCTGTGGGCGCGACTGCCGTTACCGGTGATTCCCGCGCCCGGCGACCCGACGCCGTCGCCCCCCTCCCAGCAGGTGCTGGAGGACCTTCCGCGGCGAGTGCGGGTTAGCGACGCCCACCAAACGGGGTTCATCGCCGGAGCGGCGTTGCTGGCCGTGGTCGGTTCGCTGGCGGTCGCGGCGCGGCCCGAGATACTGACGGCCTGGGCATGGTACGTGGTCGCAGCTTACGGGTTGGCATCCATTCTTCGTGCCAGGGTGTGGGATTCGGCCTGGTGTAAGGCCTGGCTGTTGGCTCAGCCGTACCTGACGGCTGCCGTGCTGCTGATGTGCTATACGGCGACCGGGCGCTACCCGGCGGCCTTCGGGGCGGTGCTGGTGCTCTGGGCACTAGCGCTGGTGTGGGCGGTGGTGGCGCTGAATCCGTCGGTGGCGAAACCGGAGAGCTATTCGCTGCCGATGCGCCGGCTGCTAGGTTTCCTGGCGTCCGGAATCGACGCTTCGCTGATCCCCGTCATGGCTTACCTGGTGGGCATCTTCAGCTGGATTCTGTCTCGATGACCCAATCGACCGTATCGAGCAGGAACATCGGAATCGGTCTCCTGGCAGCGATTCTCACGATGCTGCTGAGCAGTCCACCGGCGTCGGCGATCAGTCCGCCGGAGGTCGATCCCGCGGTCCCGCTGCCGAACGGCGCTCCGGGCCCGGTGCAGCCGATGGAGCAACGCGGCGAGTGCGTCAGCTCGGGTGTCCTGTCGGGGACCGATCCGGGTGTAGCGACCCCTGCACAGCTGATGATGAATCTTTCTGCGGCATGGCAATTTTCCCGGGGTGAAGGTCAAACTGTGGCCATCATCGGCACCGGCGTGCGCCCCGGGCCGCGGTTGCCGGCGGTAGAGCCGGGCGGCGACTACGTGGCGACGACCGACGGGTTGACCGACTGCGATGGTCGCGGAACGCTGGTCGCCGGGATCGTGGCGGGCAAACCCGGCGACGACGGCTTCTCCGGGGTGGCGCCGGCAGCCCGGCTGCTGTCGCTGCGGACCACGTCGGCGGCGTTCTCACCGCGGACCGGCGGTGCTGATCCGCTGCTGGCCCGGGCGGATATCGAGCTCACCGCGCTGGCGCGAGCGGTCGTGCACGCCGCGGATCTGGGCGCCGGGGTGATCAGCATCCCCACCGCCATATGTCTGCCGGTCGACCGCAACCTCGATCAGACCGCGTTGGGCGCCGCGCTGCGCTACGCGGCGGTGGAGAAGGATGCGGTGATCGTGGCCGCTGCGGGCGACACCGAGAGCAGTGGCCAAACCGGCGGATCGTGTGAGTCCAATCCGCTCACCGACGTCAGCCGTCCGCACGATCCGCGCAATTGGGCGGCAGTCACCTCGGTCTCGGCACCCTCGTGGTGGCAGCCGTATGTGCTGTCGGTGGCATCGTTGCGGCCGGACGGCCAACCGTCGGCGTTCACGATGGCCGGACCGTGGGTCGGCATCGCCGCGCCCGGCGAGGACATCGCGTCGGTCAGCAACCGCGACGACGGCGGTCTGGCCAATGGGCTGCCCGGCAACCAGGGAAAGCTGGTGGCGTTGAGCGGCACCGGTTACGCGGCCGGCTACGTGGCCGGGGTCGTGGCGCTGGTCCGCAGCCGGTATCCGGACCTGAGCGCCGTCCAGGTGGTGCGCCGCATCACCGCGACCGCGCACAATGCGGCCCGCGCACCGTCCGACGTGGTGGGAGCGGGCACCGTCGACGCGGTGGCCGCGCTGACCTGGGAACTGCCCGCAGACCCGGCGAAGGCGCCGGTCAAGCTCATCGCCGTACCACCGGCGCCGCAACCCGAGGATCCGGCGCCACGGATCGTCGCCTTCACCGGGACCGCGGTGCTGGCTCTGCTTGTCGCCGCCGTTGCCGCCAACGCCGCGATCACCGCCCGCCGGCGAAAGGAGACCCGTTCGTGAGCATGCTTCGATCTACCCTTCCCCGGCCGGGGCCGGCCCGGATCACCCTGGTGCTGCTGGCCGTGATACCGGCGGTGATGGGCTGTCCCTGGTCGTCGACGCGCGACCGCTGGGTGCTCGGTGCCGCCGTCGCGGTGTCACTGGCGTTGCTGGGCTGGTGGCGCGGGTTGCACGTCACCACGTTCCTGCGCCGCCGCGCCGCGATGTTGCGGCATCACAGCGGCGTGCACACCGACCGGCGACCGGGCTCCGATGTCAGGGTCACGGCGCTGCTGCGGGTCACACCGTCCGGCACTGGGCCGGGTGTGCTGCCGCTGTCGCTGATCGCTGGATACCTGGACCGCTACGGCCTTCGCGCCGACGCGATCCGAGTCACCAGCCGCGATAAGCGTTCCGGGGCGGATGCAACGCAGCGCGACACCTGGATCGGGCTGACCTTCTCGGCCACCGAGAACCTCGCGGCGCTGCGTGCCCGCTCACCGCTGATCCCGTTGCAGGCAACCGCGGAGGTCGCGGCGCGCCGGCTGGGCGCTGACCTCCGCGAGCTCGGTTGGGAGGTGGCCGGCGCCGGGCCTGACGATGTCCCGAAGCTGTTCAGTGCCGGCGCGCGAGAATCCTGGCGGGCGCTGACGGACGCTGACGGAGATTTCGTCGCGGCCTACCGAATCGGCGTTGACCGCGCGTTATCCGATACTCTCGCGCACATCCGCGCCGATGGCGCCCTGCAGACCTGGATCGCGGTCGAGATCGCCGGCCACGCGGATCACCGCAGCATCGCCGCCGGGTGTGCGTTGCGCACCGGCGAGCGGCCATCGGGCGCCGGCCCGCTGCCCGGGCTGGCCCCGCAGCACGGCCGCCACCGCGCGGTCCTGTGCGCGCTGCACCCACTGTCCGGGGTACGGCTGGACGGGCACACCGGCGTGGCCGCCGACGACATCGCGGCGTTGCGCTGGCCCGTCCAAGCCGAGGTAGCCGAGGTGGCCGAGGTGGCCGGGGCAGCTGGGGTCGCTACCCGAACATGAACCTGTGCAGGAAGCGGGTCATCCGGCGCAGGTAGGCAGGCTGGCTCACGTGCAGCATGTGATTGCCGGGGAACCAGTGCAGCGCGCAGCGATCCCAGTGTTCCCAGAGCATCTCGGCTTGCTCCGGGGGTGCGAGCCGGTCACCGAGACCGGTGATGATCAACCGGCGTTCCCTGGCCACCAGCGGCGGGTAGTTCAGTGGCGAGTGGTAGGCTGCCGCGGCGGCGAACTCTCCGCGGCCGACGCGGCCCAGCCGGTGGCCGAGACTGAACACCTTGTTGGCGGGGAACCAGTCGTCGATCTCCGATTCGATCGACACCACCGGGACGTTCGGGATCACCGCCTGCAACCGGTCGTCCACGGCGGCCAGCAGCGCAGCGGTGTATCCGCCGAGTGATATGCCGGTCAGCGCTATCCGCTCGACCCCGGTGGACAGCAGATAGTCGACCACCGACCGGAAGTCGTGGACAGCTTGCGCCATTGCCTCGGCGAATCCGGACATCCCGTGCGCAAAATAGCCGTATCCGCTGAACGGGGAGTATTTTTCGGCACGGTGGCCGTGAAACGGCAAAGTGTACAAGAGCACGTCGTAGCCGGCCCGGTGAAACCACGGGAGTGCGAAGAACACCCCGTTGAAGAGATACGCCGAACCCATGAAGCCGTGGATGGCACACAGCGTCGGGCGGGGACCGTCGTCGTGACGCCAGTGCTGGGCACGCACCACGTTGTTGTGGGTCAACGTGCGCCAGCGGTCACGCATCGCCGGATTGACGGCTTGGAAGCTGCTGGCGAACCCGATGTTTTCGACGGTGCCGTGCGCGATGCGTTCGGCCAACGGGTTGGCCCGGCGCGACGAGATCCGGGGCAGCACGGTGGGCTCAGGAAACGATTGTGCCGCGCTCCGGTCGGCTGCGAGTTCGGCGTAGTAGCGCAGGTTGTCCCGCTCGTGGCGGACTCGGCCGCGCCCCATAGCGGCGGCCAGCACGGTCGGAATCATCGCCGCACCGACCATTGACGCGACCGCGGTCCGCAGTCCGATGTCGGCGATCGCCGAAGCGTCGACGATCAGCCGTTGGCGTGCCGAGAGTGCGGCGCGCTCCGGCAGCCCCTGTGCGCCGGCGTCGGCGCCCGGAACATCGGGAATCGGGATGAGCGGGTCGACCGGGCTGGTTTCAGACGTCACGGCTCGGATGGTAGTCCCTTGTCCTCGGGCTCGACGGCGAACAGCCGTGCCGCATTGTGGTGGAAGACGCCGCGCAGCCAGTCGTCGTCGATCCCGGGCAGCCGGATAAGAGCAGTCATCGCCTCGCTGTAGGCGTACGGGATGTTCGGAAAGTCGCTGCCGAACAGGATGCGGTCGCCCGCGTCGCGCAGTCGGTGCTGCTCTGCCGCCGGAAACGGCATGGTCTGGTTGACAAACGGCGTGAAAGCCATCGTGGTGTCCAAGCGCACCCGGGCGAAATACTGGCAGAGACTCAGGAATTCGCTGTACTCCGGCATACCCATATGCGCGATGATCAGGGCCAGTCGCGGATACCGGCGCAGCAGGCGGTAAATCGGTTCGGGACCGGTGTGCTCTCCAGCTACTGGGCCGGAGCCGCAGTGGATGACCACCGGGGTGCCGGCATCTTCGATGACGCCCCAGACCTCTTCCAGCAGCGGATCATTCGGGTCGTAGCGGCCCACCTGGATATGGGCCTTGAAAACGCGGGCACCCGTGTTGATCGCGTCGGTAACGTAGCCGGCGGCGCCCGGCTCCGGGAAAAACGTCGCGGTGGCCAGGCAATCCGGAGTAGATCGGGCGAAGTCGGTAGCCCACTGGTTCAGCCACGCCGCCATCTTCGGCTTGTGTGGATAGACCAACGAGGTGAATCGTCGCACACCGAACCTCCGCAGCGTTGCGATGCGCTGGGATTGGCTGGCGCGGTATATGACCGGCCAGCGGCGTCCGACCATCGGGCCAGCCGAGTCGAAATAGTGCCAGACCTTGTCCAGCACGGATTTCGGCATGAAATGGGTGTGCACGTCGATCATTCCGGGCAGGCCCAGCCCGGACCAGATCTCCCGGACGGCCGCGGCCTCGTCGTCGTGGACGTCCACGTGCCCGCCCGGTACGTTGTCGCTGATTGCCGCCACCTTCCCAAGCTTGCCGGTTGCGCCCCGTCGGTCGAGGCTATCGTGCACACCGTGGAGACACCGATCACGGGATGAACGGAGTTTCATCATGAAATTTGCCGTCAAGTGGTTTCTCACGCTGGCCGCGGTGGGCGGCTATGCGGTGACGTGGCTGGGCTACCGGCAGGGCTGGGGCTGGCTGGCCGGGCTCGACTCGTCGACTTTGGGCACCGGGTACGACATCGGAGTCACCCACCCGGGCTGGGTGTGGTTCTGGGATGTGGTGTGTACGATCTTCGCGCCGGCCGTGTTTCGGGTGCTCGGCCTGGTGGCGGCGGTGGCTTCGCTGGTGAAACACCGGGTGCGGGTGGCGCTGTTCGTCGTGGTCAGCGTGGAGCTGAGCGGGCTGGTCAGCGAGGCGGCCAAGGGCCTGGCCGGCCGGCCGCGGCCGGCGACGGCGATGGTGGCGGTGTCGTCGTCGTCGTTTCCGTCGGGACATGCCCTGGGGGCGATGGTCGGGGTGGTGGCGCTGCTGGCGGTGACGCTTCCGGTGCTCAGCCGTCCGGTTCAGGTGGCCGCCGTCGTGGCAGGAGCGCTGATCGTGATCATGGTCGGGCTCGGACGGGTCGCCCTGAACGTGCATCACCTGTCGGATGTGCTGGCCGGCTGGGCGCTGGGCTACCTGTACGTCGGAGTGTGCGCGCGGCTGGTGCGGCCGCTCGGTCGATGAGGCCGCAGCCGAGGCTGGATAGACTCGACCTTCATGGCCGATGCCACTGCGACGCCGGACTCGATCGACAGTATCGTCTGCTCTCGGCAGGGCTGCACCACCACCGCGACGTGGGGGATGCTGTGGAACAATCCGAAGATTCACACCCCGCAACGGCGGAAAGTCTGGTTGACCTGTGACGATCACCGGCAGTATTTCCGCGATTACCTGTCTTTGCGCAACTTCTGCAAAAAAGAGGTGCCAGTAGACGAACTGGAGTGCAAGCGGGAGGACTGATTCCGTGCGCTATCGTCGCCGGATGCGGCAATGTCAAGCGACCGTGACCCAGCCGTGTCTAAACCTTTACTTGACCCTCAAGCGTCGGCTGACCGACGATGAGACGATGCGCGAACTGCTGAGCGTGCTGTGCGTCGCGATATGTGCGGCCGGGGTATCGCTGGTCGCCGCACCGGTCGGCGCCGCTGTCGTGGGCCCATGGTTCGCCCGCTCCGTCGGAAACGCCACCCAGGTGGTTTCGGTTGTCGGAGTTGGTGGTTCGCACGCGAAGATGGATGTCTACCAGCGCACCGCGGGCGGCTGGCAACCTGTCGGCGTCGGTATTCCGGCCCATGTCGGCGCGGCGGGCATGGCACCGCATGCCAAGAGCGGATACCCGGCCACCCCGATGGGGGTGTTCAGCCTGCCCTATGCGTTCGGCACCGCTCCGGACCCGGGCGGGGGACTGAAGTACGTGCAGGTCGGGTCCGACCACTGGTGGGATGGCGATGACCGGAGTCCGTCGTTCAACACGATGCAGGTTTGCGAAGAGGTGCAGTGCCCGTTCAGCACCGGCGAGAGCGAGAATCTCGACATACCGCAGTACAGGCATGCGGTGGTGATGGGCGTCAACGACGCTCGCACCCCCGGCGGCGGTGCGGGGTTCTTCTTACACACCACCGACGGCGGGCCGACGGCGGGGTGTGTGGCGATCAACGACGACGCGCTGGTGAACATCATCCAGTGGCTGCGTCCCGGTGCGCTGATCGCGATCGCGCAGTAGTCGAGCCCTAGGCTCTGAGTCAGGCGAGCGCGGAACCGGGCTTCACCGTGAAGCTGATGTCCGCCAACGACATCGTCGCCTCGTAGGTGCGGTCGTATCCGGTTGCGCTGATCTGCCAGCCGTCAGCGGTGCGCCGGTAGCGGTCGCGGTAGAACGCCGCGCCGATCAGCATGAAGTCGGCCTCCGCGACGATGACGCGATCCTGCAGGTACCAGGTGCCCGACGCCTCATCGCCGGTCACGGTGATCTCCGGATGGGCCACCCGGTGTTCGGTGATGACGGCCGGGCCCAGCGACGAACGCAGGTAGTCCACCAGGTCGGTGCGGTCGGTGAAGCGCAGCGGGCCGGTATGAATCGAGGATCCGTAGTCGACGACGACGTCCTCGGTCAGGGTGGCGGCGAAGTCGTCCCAGTGCTTGGTGTCCAGCGCCCGCAGATACCGGTATTTGACCCGCTTGATCGCTTCGATGTCGGTGGTCGGGTCGGGCGGTTGAGGGCTCATCACTTGGTCATTGCAGCACATCGGCACGCCATGGTGCCGGGCGGAGCGTTATTTTTGATGCCATGACGCAAGCCCGCAGCAGATACGCGACCCTGTCTCGTGACGAGCTGGCCATCATCGTTCCCGAGCTGCTCCTCATCGGGCACATGATCGACCGCTCCGGCATGGCCTGGTGCATCCAGGAGTTCGGGCGCGAGGAGATGCTGCAGATCGCC